>DATNGC010000009.1:0-11218 GCA_035606075.1 Elusimicrobiota bacterium | reverse complement strand
CCCTCCGTGTCGAGGAGCGCGTCGGCGCCGAACGTCTGGGCGAACTTCAGGACGGCGGCCTTGTCGTCGGACAGGCCGACGACGACGCGGCTCGAGATTCCGCGCGAGTCGAGGAAATGGCGCAGGACGACGAAGTTCGGGGCCTCGGCGCGGCAGACGCCGCACCACGGAGCGACGAGGATGGTCAGGCACCTCTCGGTCGGGCACGACGCGAGGGAGGGTCCTACGACGCCGCCGAGGGTCGGCAGGCGCGCGTCCGGGAGCCGGCGCGCGACCTTGGAGCCTCCGCCCGAGCAGGCGCAAACGGCGGCGAGAGCCAGGACGGCGATGAAAGGCCTCACGCCTGGATTCTACCTAAAAAGAGAAGGCGAGGGAGAGCGAGTTCGTCATGCCCAGCGCGCCCATCGGGGCGAAGGCATAGTCGAGGCCGAAGCTCTGGAAGCGCGCGCCGAGCCCGAACGAGAGGCCCGAGAGCCCCCCGGAGTCGCCGAGGGCGCGCGAGTCGAGGCCGAACCGGCCGGAGAAGCTGGCGTCGTCGTTGACTTCGAGGCGGTACTCGGTGCCGGCGGCGTAATACGGGGTGTTGTCGACCGGCTCGTCGATGTCGAAGGCGACGAGCCAGCCCTTCGCCAGCGCCCAGGACGCGCCCAGGCGCAGGTTGGTCGGCAGGTTGTCGCTGAGCTGCTGGAACTTGAGCGTGCCGCCGAGGTTCGTCGCGGCGTAGGCGACGCGCATGTCGCGGTCGAGCACCGGGAAGGCGGGGCTCAGGAAGCCCACGTCGCCGGCGAACGTCGAGGCGGTCTTGGTGATCGTGGAGCTGATGTACTTGCCGGTCGCGCCGAAGCTCGAGCCGTCGAAGATGCCGAAGTCCTCGTCGTGCAGGGTGTAGGCGCCGCCGAGCGCGGCCGCGAAGTCGGCGGGACGGAACGTCGAGCCGGTGGCGAAGCCCTCGGAGTCAGTCTGGTCGATGGAGGGCTGGGACAGGTATTGGACGCTGGCGCCCGCGGCGCCCGCGGTCCCGACCTTCTGGCCGTACGCGGCGAACTCGTAGTTGATGCCGGCGGGCAGGGCCTGGTGCATCACGGTCGCGCAATGGTGCGGGATCCGCGTCAGGCCCGCCGGATTCCAGTACATCGCGTCGGCTTCCTCGGGAAGCGCGGTGTAGGCCTCGCCGAGGCCCTCGGCCCGGGCGCCGCCGCCGAGCTTGAGGAACTGCGCGCCGGTGGTCGCCTTGTCGGCCGTCTGGAAGCCCGCCCGCGCGGCGGGCGCGAGCGCCAGGAGCGCGGCGGCGAGCGCGAGGCGGGCCTTCATCGCTCGATCGCCACGCGCAGGGTCCGCTTTTGCCCGCCGCCCTCGATCACGACGATGTACACGCCGCTGGCGACGTTGCCTCCGCCGCGGTTGCGGCCGTCCCAGCCGAAGACGCCCGAGCCGTCGGCGTCGACGTCGACGAGCTTCTCGCCGACGTAGGTGAAGATGCGCAGGCGCGCGCCGGCGGGCAGGTTGCGGAACGTCATGGGCACGCCCGGTTGGAGGACGGGGCGCAGGGGGTTGGGGCCGACCGTGATCGCGGAGAGCCCCTGGGCGGCCGCGAAGGTGAGGACGGCGAAGGAGGTGAGGTGGTCCGTCACGGCGGTCAGGGTCGACCCGTTGCGCGACGTGGCCAGCGGGATCCACAGCCCGCGGATCGCGTCGAAACGCGCGATCTCGAGGGCCGTCGGACTGGAGGCGAAGTTCGCCGCGGAGTAGGTGATGGTGATCAGGATCGGCCGCAGCGGCTGCTGCGGGTTGTTGGAGCCGTCGATGGCCGTGATCGTCAGGTGGATGGGGCTCGGGAGGTCCGCGAGGCCGGAGCCGACGGCGGGGAAGCCCGAGGCCGCGGGCGTCGAGACGGTCAGGGTCACGGCGGAGGCGAAGGTGCCCGAGGCGATCTGGACGGTCACGACGCCGGCGCCGGCGCCCGTGACGTCGGGGACGTCGAAGGTCAGGCTGCCCGCGAAGCCGAAGGGCAGGAGCTGGGAGGCGACCGGGAAGAACGTGCTCGGGGCCAGCGTGTAAAAGCTCGGGTCGAACTGCGTTGCGATGCCGTCGAGGTTCACGGCCTGCACGGTGAAGAAGTTCGTGCCGCCGGCGACGAGCCCCCCCGCCACGGCCGAGTTCGTTCCGGTCGAGACGGTCACGGTCGAGGTCAGGTTCGTCCACCAGAGGACGTTGTAAAGGGTGCCGGCCGGATTTGTGTTGGCGTTCCAGCTCAGCTGCTCGGCGACGCTGTCGTTGGTCAGGGTGGGACCGCTGAGCCCGCCGAGAGCGAGCCCGGTCGGCCGGTCCGCGAAGGTCGAGACGGTCGAGGTCGCCGAGTCGAGCGCGAAGCCGACGCCGAAGGCCTCGACCATGATCCCGTAGGTGGTGTTCGTCTGCAGGCCGGTAAAGGCGAACGCGCTCGTCGCGGCGGACAGGTCGCCGGAGAGGTTCACGCCGGTCGAGGACGACATGACGCGGTAGCCCGTCGCGCCGGAGGTCAGCGGGGTCCAACTCCAAGTGATCGAGGAGATGCCGAGCGCGGCGCCGGAAGTCACCGTCGTGGCGGTCTGCGCCCGGGCGGGAGCGGCCCATAGGAGGGAAGCGAGCAGGAGGATCGAGAGCAGGGCTTTCATGGGGCGGGCCGGGGAGCATTCTACAAAAGACGGCCGCCGGGGCCGGCGGGCCAAAAGACCTAATGGGGTCTAGGCCCTAAGACAGTTCCTCCAGGCCCTTTGGTCTGCGATAATCCGTCCATGACCCGAACCCCCCTCGCCCTGTCGCTCGCGCTCGCTCTTCCGCTGTCGGCCTCCGCCGAGACCCTGCAAGGACTCCGCGCGTTCGCGCAGCAGCCTTCGGACCCAGCCGCGGCCTTATCCCGGCTCTTCGACGCGAACGCGTCCGCGGGGACGGTCTCGGCGCAGTCGCTGCCGTCGGGCCGGGGGCTGAGCCCCAAGGACCTGCAGAAGTCGATGCTGCAGAACCTCGACTTCATCCAGAGCGCCTTTTCCGCCCAATACGGCCCCGGCCAATGGAAGGAGAGCCACGAGGGCTGGGACTTGGACAAGCGGATCGCCGAGGCGAAGGCGCAGGTGCTCGCGACGCCCGGGATGACGATCGACCAGTACCACGACGTGCTGCGCCGGTTCTTCGGCTCGATGAAGGACTTCCACGTGAGCGTGCAGTTCAACGCGACGGCGGCGTCCACCCTGCCGTTCTCGGTGGTCGGCGCCAACGGACGCTACTTCATCGAGTACATCGACCGCTCGAAGCTGCCCGAGACGACGTTCCCGTTCCACGTCGGCGACGAGTTGGTGGCCTTCGGCGGCAAGAAGACGTCCGACGTGGTCGCGGACCTGGTCAAGCGCGAAGGCGGCAACACGGCGCAGACGGAGGCCGCGCTGGCCGCGCTGTTCCTGACGAGCCGCCGCGCGGCGTCCTTCGGCGACGTTCAGTCCGGGCCGGTCTCGGTCACGGTCAAGCCCAAGGGCTCCGACAAGCCGCTGACGCGCCAGCTGCTCTGGGACTACACGCCGGAGCTGATCAGCGGGCCGACGACCGGCAAGCAGTCCTGGACGCTGCGCGCCCAGGAGGACGCGGCCAAGAAGCCGTTCCCGTTCCCCACCGAGATGCTCTCTCCCGTGGCCGGAGCCGTCGGGACGCCGACGGCCGCCAATCCCTTCGGCCTGGGCGGGCGCGACTCGTTCCTGCCCGCGCTGGGCAAGAAGACGTGGGCGTCCGCGGACGACGACATCTTCAGCGCCTACGAGTTCGAGCTGCCGGACGGCCGAAAGATCGGCTACGTGCGCATCGCCTCCTACGAGGTCGACGACGCGAACGCGGCCGTCGCCGAGTTCGCGGGCCTGATGAAGAAGTTCCAGGCCGAGACCGACGCCCTCGTCATCGACCAGGTCAACAACCCGGGCGGCTCGGTGTTCTACATGTACGCGCTGGCCTCGATGCTGACCGACCAGCCGCTGACGACGCCGCAGCACCACGTGGCGATCACGCAGGACGACGTCTCCTCGGCGCTGGACTTCCTCAAGACCGAGCCGCTCGTCAAGAACGACGCGCTCGCGAAGAAGGTCCTCGGCGAGTCGCAGGAAGGCTACCCGGTCGACTACATGTTCTACCGGCACATGGTCGAGTACTCGCGCTTCATCGTCTCCCAGTGGAACGCGGGCAAGACGCTGACCGACCCGACGTTCCTCGACGGGGTCGACATGATCAACCCGTCGCCCGTCGCGCAGTTCACGAAGCCGGTCGTCCTTCTGATCAACGAGCTCGACTTCTCGGGCGGCGACTTCTTCCCGGCGACGCTGCAGGACAACAAGCGCGCGACGCTGTTCGGCACGCGCACGGCGGGCGCGGGCGGCTTCGTGCGCTCGGTCAAGTACCCGAACAACGTCGGCGTCGCGGGCTTCTCGATGACCGGCTCGATCGCGGTGCGCGCGGATCATCAGCCGATCGAGAACTTGGGCGTGCGCGCCGACGTCCAATACGCGCCGACGGCCGCGGACCTGCAGAACGGCTTCGCCGACTACGCGAAGAGCGTGGACGCGGAGCTGGTCAATATCCTCGGGGCCGCCCCGGCGAAGTAATTTTCCGCGGACGTCACAAAAAAGAGGAGCCGCCCCTCGGCGGCTCCTCTTTTTTTGCCATCGCGCGTCACCGGGCCACAACATTAGATTGACGCGTCCGCACTTCAAATCGAAGACGAGGCCTGTTAAAGTCTCACCACTATGGTGACCAAAGAAAAGATCCTCATCGTCGAAGACGAAGCCGACCTCGTGAAGCTGCTGCGCCACGGTCTCGAAAAGGAGAAATTCCGCGTGACGTCCGCCAAGGACGCCGAGACGGGCCTCAAGATGGTCCGCAAGGAGAAGCCGGACTTGATCCTGCTCGACGTGATGCTCCCCAAGATGGACGGGCTGGAGTTCCTGCGCACGATCCGCTCCGAGATCGACGTTCCGATCCTCCTGCTGACGGCCAAGCGCAGCGAGATGGACCGGATCCTGGGGCTCAAGCTGGGAGCCGACGACTACATCGTCAAGCCGTTCTCCCTGGCGGAGCTCCAGGCCAGGATCGCGGCTCACCTGCGGCGGCACTCGGCGACCGTGAGCGACGGCAACCGCAAGTCCGTCTCCGTCGGCGAGGTCGCCATCGACTTCGAGCGCCACGAGACGACGGTGAAGGGCCAGGTCGTCTACCTGGCGCCCAAAGAGTTCGCGATCCTGAAGCTGCTGATCGAGGCGAACGGCAAGGTGCTCTCGCGCGAGCAGCTGCTGCGCCTGATCTGGGGCCACGACGAGGACGTCGAGATCGACACGCGCACGGTCGACCAGCACATCGCCCGCCTGCGCCGCAAGCTCGGCTCCGCGTCGGACCGCATCTCCACGGTCCCGAACTTCGGCTACCAGTTCAAGATGAAATAGCGCGCCGCGCGGGCGCGCGCCCCTTAGCAGCGAAGCCTCCCACCCCCGGATGGCTTCGCTGCTCTGCGTGGGGAGTCTAAAGGTCCGGCTCGATGCGCTCGAGCGCGTCGAGGTCGTCGTTCTGCCGGTCGCCCTCCCCCTCCTGGTTCATGGGGCCCACGCCCCCCTGCATGGCCATCGGGTTGCGGGAGCCGGGCACCCGGTCCTCATCGGGCGCGCCGATCTCCATCGGCGTGAACACGTTGGGCGATTTGCGCCGAAGCTTGCGCCGCACGCGCGATCTGGGGACCTCGCGAGTCTGGCTCATGCCCGGAGGGAGCGAGACGCGCACCTGGGCCGTGCGCCGGGAGCGAGGGCTCCGCTTGGATTTCGTCTTCATGGGCGCCTCCTCTCTTCCAAGGATGACGCGAGGCCCGGAATGTTGCGATGGAGGAATTGTCTAAAAAAAGCGCCCTCCGCTCAACGAGCCGAAGGGCGTCTTCCGTCAAACTGGCTCCGGGCTGAGGACTCGAACCTCAAACCTTGCCGTTAACAGCGGCCTGCTCCACCATTGAGCTAGCCCGGAATGTGCGATCATTCTAGCAAAGCCGCGCCCTTTCTTCAAAGAGGCGTGAAATCCGAGGATCGCCGAGGACACTCATGCGCATGACCAAGCTCATTCTCGCCGCGGCCGTCGCGCTCTCCGCGCCGGCCTCCGCGGCCGAGCTCGTGCTCCGCTCCGGTCCGGCCCGGACGCGCTTGATCGAGCTGTTCACCTCCGAGGGCTGCTCGAGCTGTCCGCCCGCCGACGAGCGGATGAACGCGCTCGCGAAGGACGAGACGCTCTGGAAGGCGTTCGTTCCCGTCGCGTTCCACGTGACCTACTGGGACTACATCGGCTGGAAGGACCCCTATGCCGACCCAGCCTACGACGCGCGCCAGCGCGCCGAGGCGGCGGCCTGGGGCGCGAAGTCGACCTACACGCCCGGCTTCGTCCTGGACGGCGAGGAGTGGCGCGGCTGGGACGGCGCTCCGCCGCCGTCGGCGGAGAAGGCGGGGACGCTGACCGCGACCGCCGGCCGCGCGCGGGTCGCCGTCGCGTTCTCTCCGGCGGCCGGCGGCGGACCTTTCGAGGCCTTCGCCGTCCGCCTCGGCTTCGACATCGTCTCGACCGTCACGGCGGGCGAGAACTCCGGGCGCACGCTCCGGCACGAGTTCGTCGCGCGCGGCCTGTCCCGCGCGGCGATGACGAAGGGCCCGAAAGGCTCGTGGAGCGCCACGCTGCCATTGCCGGGCGCCTTCGGGGCGGCGGCGCGCGCCGAGGGCCTCGCCGTCTGGGTCGCCGGCCCCGACGGCAAGCCCGTCCAGGCCGCGGGCGATTATCTTCCTTTAGTTAGCGGGAAATAAAAATCGGGTAAAGCGTCGTTGCGGCCTTGATTTTTTTACAAGGCCCCGCTACCCTTGCGAACGTATGGCCGACACCATCGATCTTCCGACCCTTCTGGCCGACGTGGTCTCGCGCGGAGGCTCCGACCTCCACCTGATCCACGGCATCCCGCCCATCGCGCGCATCGCCGGAGAGATCGGAGCGCTCCCCTATCCCGCGGTGACGTCCGATTCGATCATGAAGATGCTGTCGCCGTACCTGACCGACGCGCACAAGGCCAGCTTCAAGGAAGAGATGCGCATCAACTTCTCGGCCACGATCGTCGACGTCGGCCGCTTCCGCTTCAACGTCTATCTCTCCCTCGGCACCGTCGGCGCCACCATCCGCGTGATCCCGACGAAGACCTATCCCCTCTCCTCGCTGGGCCTTCCCCCCGTCGTCGGCAACCTCGCCCACCGCCGCTCGGGCATCATCTTCGTCACCGGCTCCACCGGCTCGGGCAAGAGCACCACGATGGCCGCCATGCTCGAGTGGATCAACCAGACCGGCCGGCCCGGCAAGGTCATCACGATCGAGGACCCCATCGAGACCTTGTTCAAGCCCTGCCGCTCGATCTTCGTCCAGCGCGAGGTCGGCACCGACGTCCCGACGTACGACATCGGCATCATGGACGCCCTGCGCCAGGACCCCGACATCCTCTGCATCGGCGAGATGCGCGACGCGAACTCCATCCGCGCCGCCCTGCTGGCCGCCGAGACCGGGCACCTCGTGCTGACGACCCTGCACACGCGCGACGCCTCCAAGACCGCCCAGCGCATCATCTCGGCCGTGCCGAACTCCGACCAGGAGGCCCTGCGCGAGCAGCTGGCCTCCACGCTCGAGGCCGTGATCTCGCAGGAGCTGCTCCCGCGCGCCGACGGCAAGGGCCTGGTCATCGCGTGCGAGATCCTCATCGCGACGCCGGCCACCCGCCAGTTGATCCGCGAGAACAAGATCGAGGCCATGAACGACGCCATCCAGGCCGGCGCCCAGGTGGGCATGATCTCCAAGGACGCCTCCATCAAGAACCTCTTCCTGAAGAAGCTGATCACGAAGGAAGCGGCCGCGGAGCACGTCCGCAACCAGGAGATCCTGCGCTGACGATGGCGGAGAACCCGATGAGGCTGCCGGTCGACGAGGCGACGGCCGAGGCGGTCAGCGCCGCGTTCAAGCTCGACGGCTTCTTCCCGGAGTTCAACGCCGAGCTGTGCGCCAAGCTCTTCCCCCGCAGCGGCGTCGTGCACTACCGCAGCGGCGAGAAGATCGTCACGCAGGGCGAGAGCGGCCGGGACCTCTTCCTCGTGCTCGCCGGCGAGGTCGTCATCGAATTCAAGATCGACTCCATGGCCGCGGAGGCGGGACGCCTCGGCCACGGCGCGGTGATCGGCGAGATGGCGCTCCTCGCCGACGGCGTGCGCAAGGCCACCGTCGCGTGCTCGACGCCCGTGTTCGCGTATCTCCTCGCCTACGAGGACGTGGGCTACATCCTGCAGAACAACCCGGCGCTCGCCGAGCATCTGAAGGCCTTGGCGCTGCAGAGGTCGAAATGAGGGCGGCGGTCCTGCTCCTGGCGGCGCTCGCCGCCGCTCCGGCGCGCGCCAACGAGGAGCCGGCCGACTGCCCCTCGGGCACGCACCGCATCAGCACGGACAACCCCTACGAGCCCTTCCGCTGCGTGACGGCGGAGCAGGAGAACAAGAAGGGCTTCGATTCCGTCGTCGGCCCGAAGGGCTTCAAGGAGCGGCCGCGCTGCCCGCGCGGCACCCGGCCCGTCGCCCAGAGCGGCGCGGGACTGCAGCCCTATCGCTGCGTGCGCGCCACGTCGGACGCGCAGGACCCGGAGCTCGCGCCCATGGGGACCGAAGACGGCGCGGAGGCCGCGCCGGAGGCGCCCGACGCCGAGCAGGACCCGATGACCAAGGGCTGCCCTCGCGGCAAGCGCAAGGTGCGCACCAACGACCCCCTTCAGCCCTACCAGTGCGTCTCGCAGTCCTCCCGCGTCCACGTGCTCGACGAGGGCTCCTACGGACGCTACTTGATCCCCGGACAGATCGCCTTCGACTTCGCCGCGGCGTTCAAGATCCAGGACGCCTGGAAGGAGGACGTCCCCACGCTCTACCTCAAGATCGACGACGGCGCCGCGGGCAAGCCCGTCACGATCACGATCACGCGCTATCTCTCGAGCCAGAGCGCATACCAGGAGATGAGCGAGGCCATCGCCCACGACGTCGAGTGGCAGGGCGCCCGCGACGGCGGCACGCAGCTCGTCGGCCGCGCGCGGGCGCGCGTGACCTACATCCCGGGCGACACGCGCAGCGTCTATCTCCCGGTGGCGAAAGATTCCTATTATTCATTCGTGTACAGCGCTCCCGCGGACTCCTACGAGGCGTATCTGCCCGCCTTCTCGCGCCTGCTCAACAGCTTGAAGCTCGCCGGTAACGCCCGGTGAGCGCGCTGACGGCGCGCGACGAGGGCCTGGTCCGGGTCCTCACGCTGTCCAATCCTCCGGGCAACACCCTGAGCCTCGAGACCCTGAAGGCGATCCGCGCGGGCGCCGAGGAAGCCGCGGCGGCCCCCGGCGTGCGCGCGCTCGTCCTGGAGTCCTCGGTGGAGGGCTACTTCTCGAGCGGCCTGGACCTCAACGGGCTCATGGACCTGCCCGAGGCCCGGCGCCAGGAGCCGTTCGAGGCCCTGATCGGCGCCTACCGAGCCCTGCTCTGCTGCCCCAAGCCGACCGTGGCCGCGCTGTCGGGCTCCGCCATCCTCGGCGGCTGGATCGTCGCGATGGGCTGCGACTGGCGCCTGCTCGGCGCGGGAGCCAAGGTCGCGCTGTCCGAGATCCGCGCGGGGCTTTCCCCCACGAGCGGCCTCATCGCGCGGCTCTCGTCGCTGTCCTCGGACCCGCGCACGGTCAAGGAGATGGTCCTGCGCGGCAAGATGGTCGGCGCCGAGGACGCGCTCGCGGCCGCGCTCGTCGACGAGGTCCTGCCCGAGGCCGAGGTCCGTCCCGCCGCCTTGACGCTCGCCCGGCGGCTCGCCAAGTCCCCGCCGCGCGCGTTCGCCGAGATCAAGCGCGCCCTGAACGCGCAAGCGGCCGACGAGGCCCTGTGGGCGCGTTCGCTGCGCGAGTTCGACGACATCTTCGCGGGCGCCGAGGCCCAGGAAGGCGTCTCCGCGCTTCGCGCGAAGCGCCGGCCGCGCTGGGAGGGCCAGTGAAGACGTTCGCCCCCGACCTGCTCAAGGCCCGCGTCGCGGTCGTCACGGGCGGCGGGACCGGGATCGGCCTCGTCGTCGCGCGGGAGCTCGCCGCGCACGGCGCGGACGTCGTGCTCGCCTCGCGCGACGGGGCGCGCCTCGACGAGGGCGCCAAGTCGATCGCGGCCGCGACCGGGCGCCGCGCGGTCGGGGTCTCGACGGACGTCGCCGACCCCGACTCGGTCAAGGAGCTCTTCAAGCGCGTCGACGGCGAGTTCGGGAAAGTGGATATATTGGTCAACGGCGCCGCGGCGAACTTCGTGCGGCCGACGGAGACCTTGACGAGCGTGCGCTGGCGCAAGGTCATCGACATCGTCTTGAACGGCACCTTCTCCTGCTCCGCCGAGGCCGGCCGCCGCATGCTCTCGCGCGGCGAGGGCGCGATCGTGAACCTGATCGCCTCCTACGCGTGGACCGGCGCGCCGGGCTTCGCGCCGTCGGCGTCGGCCAAGGCGGGCGTGCTCGCGCTGACGCGGACCCTCGGCGTGGAGTGGGCGCCCCGCGGCGTGCGCGTCAACGCGGTGTGCCCCGGCCTCATCGACACGCCGCAGTCGCGCGAGCGCCTGTGGCCCGAGGAGTGGATGCGGACCGAGCTCTTGGAGGGCGTGCCCGCCCGGAAGTTCGGGACCGAGGCCGACGTGGCCTCCGCCGTCCTCTACCTCGTCGCGCCCGAGACGGGCTATATCTCCGGCGAGGTCCTCACGGTCGACGGCGGCTCCTCCGTCGGCGGCGTGCCCTACCTGCGCTTCGTCGAGAAGGCCGGCAAGGTCCGGCGCGCGCGCGGCCCGGCGAAGCCCGAATAGTCCTTCCCCCGTAAATGCGAAGGCCTCTCCGCGCGGAGAGGCCTTCGTCTTCGGCGGGACTCAGGGTCGCGGCTTAGGCGTTGACGCCGTCGTGCGAGTGCTTGACGTTGGTCTCGCGGTACGCGTCCTTCGCGGCCCGCGCGGCGGCGACGAGCGCCTCCTTCTTGACGACCGACTCCTCGCGCACCTTGTGCAGCAGCTCGGAGCCCTTCTCGCGGCGCTCCTGCATCCAGTCCTTGAGCTGCTCGCGCGTCTCCTCGCCCGACTTCGGCGCGAGGAGGATGCCCAGCGCCGCCCCGACC
>DATNGC010000008.1:0-60392 GCA_035606075.1 Elusimicrobiota bacterium | reverse complement strand
CGGCGTCGTGCTCGATGCGGGTCGTGACGATGCGGCGGCGCGCGCCCTTCGTCTCGTCGTGCGCCTGCCAGGCCGCGCCGGAGATCGCCAGCACGTCGGACTCCGAGCCGCCCGAGGTGAAGACGATCTCGGACGCGTCGGCCGCGCCGATCAGGCCCGCGACCTGCTCGCGCGCGCGCTCGACGGCGGCGCGCGCCTTCTGCCCGAGCGCGTACACCGAGTTGGGATTGCCGTAGCCGTCGCGCAGCCACGGGATGACCGCGTCCAGGACCTCGGGGCGCACCGGCGTCGTCGCGTTGTGGTCGAGATAGATCATTGCCCGAAGCCGAAGCCCTTGAAGAGATCCTCGTCGCCGCCCTTCGCGGCCGCGGGCGAGCCGGCGTCCCCGGCGGCGGGCTTGGCCTCCTCCGGCGGTTTGGCGCCCGGCAGCGGCACCGCCTTCGGCGCGCCCTTGCCCTGCACCGGCGCGACGATCACCTTGCGCACGCCCTCGGCGAAGATGATGCGGCCGCTCTTGCGGTCGTAGAAGAGGCGGAACTGGCTCTGCTTGGTCTGCGGCTCGTACGCCTTGCCGAGGTTGTCGCGCTCCTGCTCCCAGCCCGGGTTGTACAGCAGGCGCCCGCGGATGTCGACCTTGTTGCTGAGGATGGGCAGGCTGAAGCGGATGCGGTAGAAGCCGTTGGTGTCGGAGACGCCGGGGTCGAAGGACGAGGTCGCGAAGCCCGACGGGCGCGCCTCTCCCTCGTCGGTGGCGCTCTCGCCGCTGACGACGGCGCGCACGACCACGCCCTGCACGGGGTTGTCCTTGTAGTCGGTGATGACGCCCTGCACGTAGCCGTCCAGGAACTGCGTCTTCTGCGCCATCGAGAACAGCAGCAGCTCGGTCGTGCCCGTGAGTTTCTCGGTGATCGACAGGTCCACCACCCGCCCCTCGGCGAAGTCCTCGGTCACGACGTTCTTGTTGGAGGGTCCGCAGGCCGCGAGCGCGGCGAGCAGCCCGACGAGGATCAGTCGGCGGCGCATGCCGTATTCTACCATTTGGCTAACGTCCCCCCGCCGGAGCCGCGGCCTGCGGCGGCGCGGTCTGCACGACGGGCCCCGGCGCCGGCACCGGCTCGGCGGGCGCCGGCGGCGGCCACGCGGACGGCGCGACGGTCGAGACGGCGGGCAGCGCCCCCGGAGCGCCGGCGACGGCCGGGGTCCCGGGTTTCGCGGCGGCCTTGGGGATGGACGCGCTCTTGATGAAGAAGACGACGCGGCGGTTCTTCGCCCGGTTTTCGGGCGTGGTGTTGGGCACGAGCGGCTTCGTGTCGCCGTAGCCGACCGCGCCGATGTGCCCCGCCGGGATGCCGTACTTCTCGATGAGCAGCCGGGTCACGCTGGTCGCCCGCGCGGTCGAGAGCTCCCAGTTGGAGTCGAAATACATGTTGTGGATGGGCTGGTCGTCCGTGTGCCCCTCGACGAGGATCTCGTGCTCGGCGCCGAGCTTGCGCAGGCTCGGGACGAGCAGCGCGACCTCCTTGTCGATGACGTCGGTCGTCTCCGCCGCGCCGCTCTCGAAGAACGAGGACCCGCCCTTCTCCTCCAGCGTGATCTTGAGCCCGTCCTTGTCGATCTGCGTCTCGCCCGACATCTTGCCTTCCTTCATCATCTGGTCGATGTCGCTCTTGGCCTGCTGGACGTTCTTGTTCAGAGCGGCCGACAGGGCGTACAAGATGACGAAGAAGCAGACCAGCTCCGTCATCAGGTCGGCGTAGCTGGACATCCAAGGCGGCGCCGGGTGGCCGACCTTGGCCACCTTCGGATCGCTCTCGTCGATGAAGCCCTTCGGGGCGCGCAGCGGCATGATGTCGCCTTAGGCGGCGGCTCCCGGGGCTTTCGGGGCGGCGGCCGGCGCGCCGGCGGCGCCCGGCGCTCCCGCCGGAGCGGGCGCCTTCTTGACGATCAGGCGCTGTGACGGGGCCAGGTACGCCTTGAGGTTCGCCTCGACGACCGACGGCGTCGCGCCGCTCTGCAGGAGCAGGACGCCGCGGATGATGATCTCCTTGACCAGCAGCTCCTCCTCGGAGCGCGCGCGCAGCTTGCCGCCCATGGGCAGGAAGATCAAGTAGCCGGAGCCCAGGCCGTAGAACGCCGCGGCGAGCGCCAGGGCCATGCGGCGGGGCACCTGGGACACGTCGTCGATCGAGGAGAGCATCATGATCATGCCCAGGACGGTGCCGATGATGCCGAAGGCCGGCGCGTAGGTGCCCAGCGCGTTGAGGATCTCGGCGCCGCCCTTGTGGCGCTCGCGGATGAAGCCGATCTCGGTCTCGAGCATGTTGCGGATGAACTCGTGGTCGGCGCCGTCGACGACCAGCTGGACGCCGCGGCGCAGGAAGTCGTTCTTGATGTTCTTGAGGTCGTTCTGCAGCGCGAGGAAGCCGTCCTTCTTCGCCTTCGACGCGAGGTTGACGAAGGTGACGATCAGGTCGGAGTTGTCCTCGGAGTGGGACAGCAAGGTCTTGCGGATGATCTTGCCGACGCCGACCACCTGGGAGATGGGATAGTTGACGAGCGTGGCGCAGACGGTGCCGCCCATGACGATGAAGATGGCCTCCGGGTTGGCGAAGGGCTTGAAGCCCGCGGCGCCCTCGCTGTGGAAGATCATGCCCACCGTGAGCCCGAAGAAGACCACGATGCCGGCGATTGTCGCGATGTCCATGTGCGGGTCTTCTCCTTACTTCGTCTCGCGCTCGTAGCCCGCGATCGGATTGACGGGCTTTCCCGAGCTGTTCACGGCCTTGCGGTATTCCAGCACTTTGAAGACGATCTCCGGCGCGGTCTCTCGCACGAGCAGCTTGTTGCCGGTGGCGAGATGGACGGCGGTCTGCGGGCCGGGCTCGAGCGTCTCGATGAGCTCGGCGTTGACCACGATCTCCATCCCGTTGAGCTTGTGCAGGACGATCACGGCTGTCCCTCCGTCCGCGGCCGTCCGCGGCACTCGTCGAGCTGCGCGGCGAGCTCCGCCGCGCGCGCCTCGGCCTGCGCGAGCTGCTCCGCCTGCTTCGCGCGCTCCCCGGCCACCAGCGCGCGGGCTTCCGTCTCCGCGCGCTCCTTCGCCGAGGACGCGGCGCGCATCGCGTCGTCGCGCATGCGCAGGGCAGACTCCGTCTCCGCCGCCAGGCGCGCCGTCTCCTGCCGCGCCGCCTTCTCGTTCTCGGCGGCCAGGCGCTCGAACTCCGCCTTCTGCGTCTGCAGGGCGCGCGCCAGCTCCTGGCGCTGGGAGGCGAGGGACTTCTCGGCCGCCTCCCGGGCGTTCTGGGCGATCTTGGCGATCTGCGCCTCGCGCGCCAGCTGCAGGCGCGCCGACTCGAGCGCCTCCTGCGAGCCCGCGATCTGCGCGGCCTGGGCCGTGGACAGGCGCTCGAACTCCGTCTTCTCGCGCTCCAGGCGCGAGCCGTCGGCCTCCGCCTCGGCCAGGCGCCGCTGGAGGTCGCGCTGGACCGCCGTCAGCCGGCCGGCCTCCTCGCGCCCGTCCTGGACCGCCTTCTCGAGCTCGAGGACGCGGCGCTCCGCCGCCTGCCGCGACTCCTCCTCGCGCGAGCACCGCCCGGCCATCTCGTCGGCGCGGGCGCGCGCCGCCAGCGCGTCCGACTCCTTGGCCAGCAGGCGCTCCCCCCACGCGGCGTCCTTCTGCGCGAGCTCGCGGCGCAGGCGGTTCGTCTCCGCCTCGGCCTGGATGCGCCCGCCCTCGGCCTCCGCCTGGAGCTCGCCGCGCCGCGCCTGGAGCTCGGTCTCGAGGTCCGCGCGCAGCTTCGACTCGAGCCGCCGCTGCTCGGACTCGTTCTCCTGGCGCAGCTGGTCGGCGATCTTGGCCGCGCGCGTGTTGAGCTCGTCCTGCGCCTGGATGCGCAGGCGCGTCTTCTCGGACTCGAGCATCTGCAGGGACTGCGCGGAGGACTCGGCGCGGATCTCCTTCTCGCGCTCGATCCACTTGCGCTGGAGCACGACGAACTCGGCCTTGTAGCGCTCCTGCGTGCGCTCCCACTCGACGGCGGCGCGCTTGAGCTCCTCGAGCTGGGCGCGGCCCGACGCGGCCTGCCGCTCGAGCGCCCCCGCGACGGCGCGCAGGCGCTGCAGCTCGGCGTTGGACCGCTCGGCCGCCTGCTTGTGCTGCGCCAGGTCGGCCTCGTACTCGGTCTTGGCGCGGCGCAGGTCGGCCTCCTTCTCGGCGTCGAAGCGCTGCTTGACGGTCGCGAAGTCGCGCTGCAGCCGGTCGACGTCGGCCATCAAGCGCTCCTCGCGCTCGCGCGCGCTCGCGCGCAGGCCGGCGAGGTCGCGCTCGAGGCGCTCCTGGACCATCGCGCCCGACTGGCGCGCCAGCGTCAGGTCGGCGCGCAGCTGGATGGCCTCCTTCTCGCGCTCCGAAGCGTTCTGCAGGCGGGCCAGCGCCTCGGCGCGGTCCTTGCCGAGCTCGGCGCAGCGGTCCTCGAGGATCTTCTTCTCGGAGGCGACCTTGGAAAGCTCGGTGTCGGCGCCCTTGAGCTTCTCGGCGAGCGAGCGCAGCGTGCGGATCTCGTCGTCCTTGACCATGGCGATCTTCTGCCAGTTGGCCTTCTCCTCGAGCCAGCGCCGCTCCATCTCCTGCAGGCGCATGGCGAAGTGGTTCTCGACGTCCTTCTCTTGCGCCTCGCGCGCGCCGAGCTGGTTCTTGAGCGTGGCGACCCAGGTCTCGCGCTCCTGCGCGAGACGGGCCTCGAGCTCCTGCGCCTTCTTCTCGAGCTTGAGCTTGTTCTCCTCCTGCTCCTGGTCGCGGCGGTCGCGCCGCAGGCGGTCCTGCAGCTCCTTGAGGCTGATCTCGACCTTCGCCGAGGTCGCCTGCTCCTCCTGGCTCTTGAGCTGCGTGACGAGCAGCTTCTCGCGCTCCTCCTGCAGGCGCTTGGAGAGCTCGTTGAGCTTCTTCTCGTACTCGTCCTTGACCTTGTCCACCTTCGCGTCGAGCTCCTTCTCGACGTCGCGCGGCGGGCGGGCGGCGAACGACGGCGGCGCGGGAGGCTGCGGAGCGGACGCCGGGAAGGCCGGCGAATTCGTCATGCCGGGCATGGACGGCAGTCCGGGCATCGCGCCCGGCATCCCAGGCATTCCCGGCATGCGCGGAGGGAGCGACGGCATCGGCGGCAGCCCGCCAGCTCCCGCGCCCGGCAGAGGCGGCAGCGACGGCGCCCCCGCGCCGGGCATGGGCGGCTTGGAGCCCATGCCGGGAAGCGGCGGCGCCGCCGGCGGCCGCCCGGACGAGGGCGGCAGCGGCGGCGGGACCGGGGGCTTCGGCGGGATCTTGTCGTCGGGCGCCATGATGTCTCTCCTTGAGTTGTCCTTGTCCCGTTAAATCGCTTGAGCCTTCATGCCGTCGACCCACTGACGCAGCCCGGGGTCGGGGTTCACGGAAAGAACGGCCTCGAACTGCGCGATCGCCTCGGCCTGGCGGCCCAGCTGGATGTAGCAGTTGCCCAAGTACTGCCGGGCCTGCCACAGGCTGCCGTCGAGCGAGAGCGCGTACTCCAAATATTGGACCGCCTGCGGGTACTGGCCCGCGTCGTGGCTCTGCACGCCCGCCTGCATGTACTGCTGCGCCTGCCCCGCGTTCGCCGCCGGAGCGGGCGCGGCGGCGGCCGGAGCCGCCGAGGCGGCCGCGGGCGCGGAAGCGCCCGCCGCGGGACCGGCGTTCGTCTCGCTGAGAAGCTGGGCCACGGCCGCCTCGGCCGCGCGCGTGCGCGGCTCGTACTTCGCGCCGCGGTCGCTGGCGACCTCCTCGCTGAAGCCGGAGTAGGCCTCGCCGCGGCTCTGCCGCACGCTGATCTTGCCTTCCTTCTCGAGCACCTTGATCACGTCCATGATCTTGGAGCGCTCCTCCTCGACCTGCGCGGGCGTCAGCCCCTGCGCGTACTCGATGGACTCCTTGAGCAAGGAGGCCGCGCCCGTGGACATGTTCGACAGGAACTTGTTGACGACGGCGGGCGAGGCGCCCTGGAGCGACTTGGCCATCGCCTCCGTCTTGAGCTCGCGGACGATGGTCTGCATGTCGCGGTCGGAGAACGTCTCGACGTCCTCGAAGGCGAGGATGAACTTGCGCACGCGCTGGTAGATCTCGGGCTTCTCGTTCTTCAGGTACGTCATGATGTTCGCGCGCGTCATGGTGTCGGCCTCGTCGAGCAGGTGCGTCAGGCGCTCCATGCCGCCGACGACGAAGTCCACGCTCTCCTTGATGTCGGCGTCGATGGCCATGAGCTGCTCGCGCGTGACCTGGCGGATCTTGAGCGCCTCGATGGCGATCTTGGCCTGCAGCTCCAGCGGAAGGGAGGCGAGCGTCGCGCGCGCCATCTCCGGCTTGAGATAGCTCAGCACGACGGCGATGAGCCACGGCTCGTCGCCGCGGACCAGGAAAAGATTGCCGAGGCGCTTGAAGTTCTCCTCGGTGATGTAAGTGAACGGTTCGAACTTCTTCATGGACTCGTCCTCCTCCTCCGGCTCGGGCGGCGCCGGCGGCGGCTCCGGCGGCTTGCGGCCCAGCATGATGTCCAGCGCGCCCTGGGAAAAGACGTCCTCCTCGTCGCCCTTGTCGGGCTGCTCGATCTTGGACTCGACGTTGACCTCCGCCGCCGGCTTCTCCTTCAGCGCGGCGACGTACTGCTTGAAGAACTTCGCGAGCGGGCCGAACAGGAACGACAGGAAAAGGAGGAACAGCAGGGCGTACAGCAGCGGCAGATAGACGGAGGGCTTCTTGAGGTCCTCCTTCCAGTCCACCAGCGGCGGCTTGTCGAACTTGGTCGGCCGGAACGCGACCTGGTCGGGCAGCAGCTTGTACTGCCCCATGGCGTCCACGATGCGCGAGCGGACCATGTCCACCTGCTTGGGGTCCTTGAGGACGGAGTCGTCATGGATGACCGTGACCTGCAGGCGTTTGAAAACGGGGTTCACCGCGAAACGCTGCTCCTGCACGCCCTTGATCTGCTGCGCCTGCTGGGCCTGCGACTGCTCCGGCTTCTCCGGCGTCTCCTTCTGCGCGGTGATCGTCTTCGGCTTCGGGATGCCGGGGAGCACGAAGGTCGTCTGCATGCCTCCCGACGGCGCCGGGGCCTTCTCCTTGTATTTCTCGGCGATGCCCATGCCCGAGCGCGTCGACTCCTCGCTCTCCGCCTTGACCTCCATCTCGACGTCGACGAAAGGCGCGGCCTTGCCCTTGCCCAGGATCGGATCGAGGATGTCCCGCTGGATGCGCGTCTCCGACTCCTCCTTGATGCGGTTCTGCTCCTGCAGCAGGGCGAGATCGGGCGCGACGATGCTCGCCGACGCCGTCCCGAGGGACGACGCCAGCGCCCAAGCGAGCGCGGCGGCGAAGCGAGCGAGTCGCATTCCTTTTAAGTGTAGGGCGAGCCTGTTACGTTTTCAATACGGACGGAAGGCGGTTTAAGGGCGGATGGACTGCAGGAACTCGCGGACCGAGCGGTTGTTCGGGTCGAGCTCCAGCACGCGGCGCCAGACCGCGACGGCCTTGTCCTTCTGCTCCATCAGGAAGAACGCCGAGCCCATGATCTGCAGGGCCGTCACGTTGTTGGGCTCGAGGTCGAGCACGTCCTGGGCGCGGCGCACCGCGGCGTCGTAATGGCCGTCGTAGATGGACTGGCGCGCGTCGAAGACCTTCTGGTCGACCCACGTGAACTGCTCCGGGCCCTCCATGCGGCGGGTGATCTCCGCGACGCCGGCCTCCTTCTCGACCATGTTCAGCAGCCCGAGGAGCTTCTCATCACGGGGATTCTTATTAAAAGCGTAGCGCAGGGCGTTGACCGAGATCTTCAGGTCGCGGCCGTCGACGTAGGCGATCGCGCCCTTGCGGATGAAGGTCTGCGACTCCTCGCCGCCGGTCGACTGCGGGATGAAGGCGGTGACGGCCGCCAGGCGCGCGATCATCGTCTCGACCTGCTTGTTGCCCGGCGCGGCGTCCTGCGCCTGGTTGAACTTCTGCGCGGCGAGCGCGAAGTTGCCCTCCTGGAACGCCTCCATGCCCTGCTTGATGAAGGCCTTGACCTGCCCCGTCGAGCGGTCGCTGCGCGACTGGCCGAAGCGGAAGGTCACCGAGAAGCGGGTGCTGGAGCCGAGATCGTGGATGCCCTGCGCGACGTCCAGCGTGAAGCTCTTGAAGTTCAGGCCGAACCCGAAGTCCTCCTCCTGGATCGACGGCAGTCCGAGCAGGCCGAAGCGGAAGGCGAACCAGCGCGACACCCAGTACTCGCCGCCGAAGCGCAGGTCCGTCGAGGCGCCGAGCGGCTTCTGCGCGTCCAGGGCCAAGGTCAGCCGCTCCTTGAACAGGCGCAGCGAGTTGCCGATCTTGATGGTGGCGGGATACTTGTCCTGCGTGTCGCCGGTCGTCTGCGCGAAGACGTTCTGCACGCCGAGGCCGAGGCGGTAGGAGGCTCCCATCGTCTTCATCATGCCCAGGTCCAGCGCCTTCGTGCTGTCGGAGGAGCCGCCGAGCTGGCGCGTGATCTGCTTGAGGCTCATCCCGAACAGCACGGTCTCGGTGACGTTCTTCGCCCAGGACAGGCCCATCGCCTTCTGTTCGTCGTTGAAGTTGCCGCTCGCCGAGACCGACGTCGTCTGGCCGGAGCTCGGGTCGAAGACCGCGTCCACCTTCTCGAAGCCCGAGCCCTGGAGCTGGGTCATGCTCAGCGCGAACGTCGAGCCGCCCTTGGTGGGGTGGGCGTAGCTGAAGTACGTGAGCTTGGTGGTGGCGAAAAGGGTGGCCTGCATCGTGGTCAGCTCCTTGCGCTGGAGCTGGGCCAGTCCCGCCGGGTTCCAGTACGCGGCGCTGGCGTCGTCCGAGATGCCGTAGTAGGCGCCGCCCATGGCCATCGCGCGGCCGCCCACGCCGTAGTCGAGGAATTGTCCGACTTGGCCGCCGTTTTGGGCGAGGGCGGGGGCCGCGGCGACGAGCGAGAACAGGGCGGCCAGGAGAAAACGCGCGCCCACGGCGGCCGAAGACGCGGCCGACGCGGGCGAAACGCGCATGGAAGCGCGCCCCCTCTCGATTTTATAGGGCATCAGTGTTCGGTAGCCTGACGCTCCCGAAACGAACGGGAGTCATGGCTTTGCGCCCCCGGCTTGCGCCGAGTTTGCCGTTATCGCCCGTCCGTGCCGACGGCCATGCCGTGCCCCAGGATCACCAACCCCCCGATCCAGATAGCGACATGAAGCGCAGACAGGATGCTACACCAGCAGTGTAACGGAATTGTTGCCTTTGTCAAGGCCCAGGGTCTGGACAAGCTCCGGCGGCCCTGATACACTCCAGCGCATGGCGATGCTCGAGCCGGACGTCCCTCCGGAGCGCAAGAAGAAGACGATCTGGCTCCTGGCCGGCGGGGCGGCCTCGCTGCTCATCCCTTTGGCCGGCGCGATCTACCTGCACGTGAGCCAGAACTCCGGCCCCACGGGTCCCACCGGCCGCAGCGACGTCTTCGAGCGCCGCGAGGGCGACGACAAGAAGATCATGCCCACCCAGAGCGCCGTCGTGACGGCGCCCCCGGCGCTGATGTCGCCGGTCGCCTCGGGCATGGTCGCCGGCGTCGCGCAGAAGCCGACGGGCTCCTCGCTCGACTTCATCCAGGGCGGCGCGGAGCTGCGGGCCAAGCTCGACGACGCGAAGGCGGCTCCCCAGGCGCCGGCCGCCGCGCCCGCCGCCTCGACCGCGACGGCCGCCCCCGACGTCGCGGCGCCGCCGCCGGCGCGGGCCAAGAAGACGAAGCCGGGCCGGAAGGAGTTCACGATGCCCAAGCTCCAGCCGACCCGGGGCTTCACCAATTTCAGCTCGAGCTCGAAAAAGACGGCCGGAGCCTCCTCGGGCGGCGGCCAGGACGCCCAATCCTTGCTCAACGGCCTCCCGCCCGGCGCCGAGAACGACCCGCGCATCCAGGCCTACCTGAAGGCCCACCAGGGGCAATAGCGGCGCTAGGCGGCGAGCGGGCGGCGAGCCTTGGCGACGGTCTCGCCGATCTCGGAGAGGTTCTCGATGACGGTGATGCCCGCCTCGCGCATGGCCTTGATCTTGGACGCGTGCGTGCCGGCCCCGCCCTCCACGATCGCGCCCGCGTGGCCCATGCGCCGGCCCTCGGGGGCGGCCTTGCCGGCGATGAAGCCGAACACGGGCTTGGTCATCTTCTCCTTGAAGTAGCGCGCCGCCTCCTCCTCGCCGGAGCCGCCGATCTCGCCGATCATGACGACGGCATCGGTCGCGGGGTCCGCCTCGAACTTCGCCAGGATGTCCGCGTGGCTGGAGCCGTTGATCGGGTCGCCGCCGATGCCGACGACGGTCGACTGGCCGAGGCCGCGCTTGGTCAGCTGGTCGACGGCCTCGTAGGTCAGCGTGCCCGAGCGGGACACGACGCCGATGCGGCCGGGCTTGTGGATGAAGCCGGGCATGATGCCGAGCTTGCACTGGCCGGGCGTGATGACGCCGGGGCAGTTCGGGCCGATGAGCGTGATCTCGCGGCCGGAGCGCTCGGCCTGCTGGATGTAGCGCTTGACCTTCGCCATGTCGAGCACGGGGATGCCCTCGGTGATGCAGACGATCACCGAGCAGCCCGCGTCGACCGCCTCCATGATCGAGTCCGCGGCGAACGGCGCCGGGACGAGGATCATCGAGACGAACGCGCCGGTGTTGCGCACGGCGTCGTGCACCGTATTGAACACGGGGCGGTCCAAATGCGTCTGGCCGCCGCGGCCGGGCGTGACGCCGGCGACGATCTGGGTGCCGTAGTCGATGCACTGCTTCGAGTGGAAGGTGCCCTGCGACCCGGTGAATCCCTGGACGACGATCTTCGAGTCCTTGTCGAGGATGATGGACATGTCAGTTCCCCTTGGCGGCCGCGACCGCCTTCTGCGCGGCGTCCCAGAGCTCGTCGGCCGCGATGATCGGCAGGCCCGAGTTCTTGAGGATCTCCTTGCCGGCCTCGACGTTCGTGCCCTGCAGGCGCACGACGAGCGGGACCTTGAGCTTGATCTTCTTGAGCGCGGCGACGACGCCGGCCGCGATCATGTCGCACTTCACGATGCCGCCGAAGATGTTGATGAGGATCGCCTTGACCTTCTTGTCCTTGAGGATGATGTTCAGCGCGCGCGTCACGCGCTCCTCGTTGGCGCCGCCGCCGACGTCGAGGAAGTTCGCGGGCGAGCCGCCCGCGAGCGCGATGGTGTCCATCGTGCCCATCGCCAGGCCCGCGCCGTTGACCATGCAGCCGATCGTGCCGTCGAGGCCAACGTAGGAGATGTCGTATTTCTTCGCCTCGAGCTCCAGCGCCGAGGCCTCGTGGTCCTTGAACTTCGCGAGCTCGGGATGACGGTACGCCGCGTTGTCGTCGGTCGTCATCTTGCAGTCGAGAGCGGCGACGCTCTTGGGAGTAAGGATCAGGGGATTGATCTCGAGCATCGAGCAGTCGAGGTCGATGAAGGCCTTCACCAGGGCCTTGGCGGTCTTGACGAACTCGCCCGTGTGCGTCGCGGGGATATCGAGCTGGAACGCGAGGCGGCGCGCCGCGAAGTCGCGCAGGCCGACGTTCGGATCGACGGGCATCCGGATGATCTGCTCGGGGTGCTCCTCGGCGAGCGTCTCGATCTCCATGCCGCCCTGCGCGGAGGCGATGATCGTCGGGCCCGCGTTCTTGCGGTCCATGACAACGGAGAAGTACAGCTCGCGCTCGATCTTGACGCCGCCCTCGATGAACACTTCCTTGACCTTGATCGCCTGGCCGTGCGTCTGGTGCGTGACCAGGTCCATCCCGATCATCTTCGCCGCGAGCTCCTTGGCTTCCTTCGGCGTCTTGGCGAGCTTGATGCCGCCCGCCTTGCCGCGGCCGCCGGCGAGAACCTGGGCCTTGATGACCCACGGCGCCTTCCCGGCGCGCTTCATCGCGGCGGCCAGCTGGGCCGTCTTCGTGATGACGCCTCCGGCCGGAGGCACCGCGACGCCGCGCGCCTTGAGGATCTCCTTGCCTTCGTGCTCGAGAAGCTTCATTTAATCTCCCTTGGTGGGGTCAGGCCTTCACTTTTTCAACTTGTTGGAAAACAAGTTGAAAAAGTGAAGGCCTGACCCTATAGATCAAGCGGCGACGGTCCAGGTCTCGGGGCCCTTCAGCAGCTTCTGCAGGTCGGCGGGCTTGTCCTTGCGGGCCTGGGCGATCTGCGCGGTCATCATCTCGTCGAGCGTCGGGCGCGAGACGGAGCGCAGGACGCCCTGCGCGACGGGCAGGGCCATGTGCGCGAGCACGTTCGCGAGCGTGTTGGACGGCGCATGCTCGTCGTGTATCAAGAGGTCCGTCGGCGGAGCCGACGGATCGAACGTGACGACCTCGGGCTCGAGGCCCTTGAGCCGGATGCCCTTGTCCTTCTTGGCGCCGAAGATCATCGGCTTGCCGTGGACGAGCTTCAGCGTCTTCTCGTCGCGGACTTCCCTCGCCGTCACCTCGTCGAACGCGCCGTCGTTGAAGACGATGCAGTTCTGGAAGATCTCGATGAACACCGAGCCCTTGTGGTGCGCGGCGCGGGTCAGCACCTCGGTCAGGAACGGCAGGTCCGTGTCGACGGCGCGGGCGACGAAGCTCGCCTCGGAGGCCAGCGCGATCGCCAGCGGGTTCAGCGGCGCGTCGATCGTGCCCATCGGCGAGGACTTCGTCTTCTTGCCGATCTCCGACGTGGGCGAGTACTGCCCCTTGGTCAGGCCGTAGATGCGGTTGTTGAAGAGCATGATCTTCAAGTCCGCGTTGCGGCGCAGGGCGTGAATGAGGTGGTTGCCCCCGATGGAGAGGCCGTCCCCGTCTCCGGTGACCACCCACACCTGCATGTCGGGGTTGGCGCACTTGACGCCGGTCGCCACCGTCGGCGCGCGTCCGTGGATCGAGTGGAAGCCGTAGGTGTTCATGTAGTACGGGAACCGGGAGGAGCAGCCGATGCCCGAGACGAACACGAAATTCTCGCGCGGGATGCCGAGCGTCGGCATCACCTTCTGGACCGTCGCGAGGATCGCGAAGTCGCCGCAGCCGGGGCACCAGCGGACCATCTGGTCCGACTTGAAGTCCTTGGCCTGGAGCATCGGGCCCGAGGCGGGAAGATGCTGGAGCTCGTCTTCGTGGATGTCGGCCATGTCAGTTTCCTCCCTTCAGCAGCGCTTCGACGCCGGCTTCCACCTCGGAGACCTTGAACGGCTGGCCCTTGATCTTGTTGAGCCCCGTCGCGGGGACGAGGTACTTCGCGCGGATGACCTTGAGCAGCTGGCCCATGTTGAGCTCGGGCACGAGGACGTGCTCGAAGCCGGCCATGATGTCGCCCAGGTCGGGCGGCAGGGGGTTCAGGTGGCGCAGGTGCACGGAGGAGACGCTCTTGCCCTGCTTCTGCAGGCTCTGCACGCCCGCCGTGATGGCGCCGTAGGTGCCGCCCCAGCCGACGACGAGGACCTTGCCCTTCTTCTCGCCGCGGATCTCCAGAGGCGGGATGTCCTGCGCGACCTTGTTGACCTTCGCGGCGCGCAGGCGCACCATGCGCTCGTGGTTGTCGGGGTCGTAGGAGATGTTGCCGGTCACGTCCTGCTTCTCGATGCCGCCGAGGCGGTGCTCGTAGCCCGCGACCCCCGGAGCGACCCATTGGCGGGCCATCGTCTCGGGGTCGCGCTTATAGAGCTTGAAGTCCGCGGGCGCCGGGAGCGCCGCCTTCTCGAACGCCGGCAGAGCCGCCGCGTCGGGGATCAGCCACGGCTCGGAGCCGTTGGCCAGGTAGCCGTCGGTGAGCAGGAAGACCGGCGTCATGTACTTGACCGCGAGACGGCACGCCTCGTAGGCCATCGTGAAGCAGTCGCCGGGCGTCGCCGCGGCGACCACGACGACCGGGCACTCGCCGTTGCGGCCGTACAGGGCCTGCAGGAGGTCGGCCTGCTCCGTCTTCGTCGGCATGCCGGTGGACGGGCCGCCGCGCTGGACGTTGAGGATCACGAGCGGCAGCTCCGTCATCACGGCCAGGCCGATCGCCTCGCTCTTGAGCGCGACGCCGGGACCGGAGGTCCCGGTCGTCGCGAGCATGCCCGCGAACGCGGCGCCTATGGCGCTGCCGATGGCGGCGATCTCGTCCTCGGCCTGGAAGGTCTTCACGCCGAAGTTCTTGTTCTTGGAGAGCTCATGCAGGACGTCGGAGGCCGGCGTGATCGGGTACGAGCCGTACCAGAGCGGCAGGCCCGACGTCGCCGAGGCCGCGATCATGCCGAGCGCGGTCGCCTCGTTGCCGGTGATGTTGCGGTACAGGCCGGGCTTGATGGGCGCCTTGCGCACGCGGAAGTGGTGGCCGAAGATCTCGGCCGTCTCGGCATACGCGTTGCCGGCGTGGAGCGCCTTGTGGTTGGCCTCGACGTACTTGGGGTTCTTCTTGAACTTGGTCTCGATCCACTTGAGCGTGGACTCCATCGGGCGGTCGTAGAGCCAGTACATCATGCCCAGCGCGAAGAAGTTCTTGCAGCGCTCGGTCTCGGTGGCCGTGAGGCCCATGCCGTCGAGCGCGTTGCGCGTCAGGCGCCCGAGCTCGACCGGGATGACGCGGTAGTCGGACAGGGAGCCGTCCTCGAGCGGGTTCTTGTCGTAGCCGGCCTTCTTCAGGTTCGCGGCGTTGAAGGTGTCCTTGTTGACGAGGATGAGGCCGCCTTTCTTGACATCCTTGACGTTGGCCTTCAGGGCCGCCGGGTTCATCGAGACGAACACGTCGGGCGCGTCGCCGGGAGTGAGCACCTGGCGCGAGGAGAACTGGATCTGGAAGCCGGACACGCCGGCCGTCGTGCCCACGGGGGCGCGGATCTCGGCGGGGTAGTCGGGGAAGGTGGAGAGGTCGTTGCCGGCGAAAGCGGTGGTGGTCGTGAACTGCATGCCGGTCAGCTGGATTCCGTCGCCGGAGTCGCCGGCGAAGCGGATCACGGCGGACTCGATTTCCTCGACGGGGAGAGTGTTGGGCTTGGGCTGGGTGGAGGTATCGCTCATGGAGGTCTCCGGGGAAAGGCTGGCGGCTTTGTCAACGGAGCCGCCTGATCTATTCTACCGCCGGAGGACCTTCGGACGCAATTGATCTGGGTCAACGAATCGTCGGGAAAGACTCACTGACGAAGGTTACTGAGGATCGGGGACCGACATCAGCTCGGCCATGCCCCGGCGCTCCCCGGCCGAGACCGCCTCGGAGTCGGGAGGCGGCATCAACGCGCTCAACGGCGCGCGCGACGCGCTCAACGGCGCGCGCGACGCGCTCAACGGCGAGCGCGACGCGGGAGGCGGCGCGGAGAGGACCGCGGCGGACCCGGTCGAGACCTCGGCCTCGAAGCTCGAGCGCGGCGCCGAGAGGCGCCACGACGGCAGGAGCGTCGAGTAGAGCTTCGTCCAGAGCCGCGCCGCGGGCGCCGCGGGGATCGCCGCGGCGGCGGGCGCGGACGCGGGCCTGGGAGCGGCCACCGCGGCCTCCGGGGACGGGGAGGACGGAGACGCCGCGCGGCGAGCCGCGTCCGGCCTCGGCACGTCGGCGACCGCGTCGCGAAGCGTCCCCATCTTCATCGAGGGGTCCGGAGGCGCGCCGTCGTCCTCGGGCCCGTGGTTCGGCGCCGCCTGGGCCATGCCGGCGAGCGTCTTGTAGGCGCCCTCGTCGGCGCGGGCGAGGGCGAAGGCCCCGAGAGCGAGCAGCGCGGCGAGCGGGATCCGTTTCACGTCCCTACTATACCGCGCGCGGCGCCGCGTCAGGAGGGACGGACGGGGAAGACGCGCGGCGGCAAGAGACCCCCGGCCGCGCGGGACCAAGGAACCGGGGCCCCTGGGTCCCGAGGCCGCTCCGGCCGCCGCGGCAGAGGCCTCAGGCGGCCGGGTCCCGGAGCTCGAACTGCATCGTCGTCGCGCCGCACTCGATGATGTCGCCCTCGTTGAGCACGACGGAGCCGACGATCTTCGCGCCGTTGACCAGGGGATAGCCTTCCGTGACGGCGACGAGCACGTAGCCCTCGGGCTTGCGGTGGACGGACGCGGCGACCTCGGGGGCGGAGCCGAACAGGCCCGAGCCCTTGATCATGACTTGGACGCGGTCGGACTTGCCGATGTAGGTCGACATGCCCTTGAGCTCGTGCTCGCCCGCGCCGACGGCGCCCTTCAGCACGCGCAGCCAGCCCGCGCGCTCCTTGGCGCCGGGCTTGGCGAACGCCGCGGCGGCGGCGGCCATCTCGGCCTGCTTATCGCGCGGGATGACCGTCGTCGCGTCGCTCGGCTCTTCCGGCGCCGTTTCGGGAGCCGTCGCGGGAGGCGGCGCGTCCTCCAGGAAGACCAGCGCGTGCTTGGCCACGCCGACCACGTCGTTGTGGTGGAGCCCGGACTTCTTGACCCGCTTCTCGTTGACGAAGGTGCCGTTGGTGGACTCGAGGTCCTCGACGAAATAGGTTCCGCCTTGGACGGAGATGCGGCAATGGTGGCCCGAGATCGCGGGGTTGTCGATGACGATGTCGTTGTCGGCCTTGCGGCCGACGGCCAAGGCCTCCTTGTCGAACGGGATCTCCTTGATCACCGCCGCGTTGAATTTCAAGAGCAGCTTCGGCATCGCGTTCTCCTCACGAAATCAGCGCGCGAAGGCGCTCGACGATCCCTTTCACGCCCTCGTCCTCGCGCGCCGGCACGCGCGCCGCGACCACGGTCACGTTGTCCACTCCGCCGGCGGCGCAAGCCCTGGAAATCAGCGAGTCCACGACGGCTTGCGGCGAGGCGTCGGCGGCGATCACGGCCTCGACCTCGGCGTCGGTCACCATCTTCGAGAGGCCGTCCGTCGCGAGGAGCACCAGGTCCCCGGGCAGGAGCGGATGATCCGCCACGTCGACCTGGACGTCGCCCTCGGCGCCCAGCGCGCGCGTCAGGATGTTCTGCAGATTGGAGCGGGAGGCCTCGGCGGCGGTGATCTGGCCGCGCTTGACCTGCTCTCCGACGAGGGAATGGTCCTCGGTCAGCTGCGTCAGCGTGCCGCCGCGCCACACGTAGAGGCGGCTGTCGCCCACGTGCGCCACGGTCAGCGAGCGCCCGTCGACCAGCGCCGCGACCACCGTCGTGCCCATGCCGGCGTCCTTCGGGAACGCCCGGCCCTTCTCGTAGATCATCGTGTTGGCGGTCTTGACGAAGTACTCGAGCTGGCGTCCGCGGGGCGACAAGCTCGCCGTGCCGCCCTCGGGCAGCAGGGACTTGGAGCCGCCGAGCATGCGCCGCGCGAACTCCACGATCGTCTTGGCGGCGAGATCGCTGGCGACCTCGCCCGAGTTGTGGCCTCCCATCCCGTCCGCCACGACCAGGAGACCGAGATCGGGATCCACCGCGAAGTTGTCCTCGTTGTTCTTGCGCACGCGCCCGGGGTCCGTCGCGCCGGCCACCTCGATGGCGTCCTTGGTCCTCATGAGGGCTCCTCGGATCTCGGCTTGAGGCGGATCGTCGCGTCTGGATCGCGCGCCGGCGGCGGGGGCAAGGCCGGGTCCGCCTTCCGGCCGACGCCCGAGTGCTGCGGAAGCTCGATGCGCATGGTCGCGTCGTCGGCGGCCTCGGCGGCCGCCGGAGCGGGCGCCGGGGGAGGAGGAGGCGGCGGCATCGACGGGAGATCGTTGATGCCCGGGATCGTGATCTCCGGGCCGATCCGGACGGTCTTGTCGAAGGAAGGCCTCGCGGCGGCGGCCGGGATCGTCTCCGTCTTCTCCTGCTCGTCCGCCGACGGGACGACGAAGGCGCCGGGCGCGAGCAGCTCGTCGAGACCGGGGATGTCGGCGGACGAGAGCCCGCCCGGCCTGACCGTCTCGAACGTCTTCTCCGCGGCCGCCGGCTCGTGCGGCGGCGCCGGAGGCGGCGGCGGAACGGCCTTCGGGAGCGTGATCTCGGCCGTCCGCTGCGCGGGCGCGGCGGCCGGGACGGGCGCCGCCGGCTCGGCCGGCGGAGCGGCGACGACCTTCACCGGCGCCGTCAGCTCGGCCGTCGGGGACGTCGGCTCCTTCACGGGAGCGGGCGCCGCGGCGACGGCCGCGGGGGCCGCCGCGGGCGCGGACTTCCCGAGGCCCGCCAGGACGCCGCGCAGCGCCGCCGCGAGCTCCGAGCCGCGCTGGTAGCGCTCGTCCGGGTTCTTCGAGAGCCCCTTGTCGATGACCGCCTTGAGCGCCGGCGGAAGGGCGGGATTGATCTGCAGGATGTCGGGATGGGGATCGTTGGCGATCTGGAACAGGAGCGTCCCGATGCCCTCGCCGCCCTTGAAAGGCTTCTCGCCGGCGACGAGCTCGTACAGCGCGACGGTCAGCGAGAACAGGTCCGAGCGGCCGTCGACCTTGCGCCCCGCCACCTGCTCCGGGCTCATGTAGGACGGCGTGCCCATCACGGTGCCGGTCGCGGTCTTCGACGAGGCCGTGATGCGCGCGATGCCGAAGTCGGCGACGCGCACGCTGCCGTCCTTGAGCAGCATGACGTTGGCGGGCTTGATGTCGCGATGGACGATGCCCTGCGCGTGAGCGTAGTCGAGCGCGTCGGCGACCGTCGCGACGTAGGCGAGCACGCTCTCCAGCGGCAGCAAGGACGCCTTCGCGCAGAACTTGGTGAGGTCCTCGCCGTCGAGCAGCTCCATCGCGATGTAGGCGACCTCGTTCTCCTCGCCCGCGTCGAAGATGCGCACGATGTTGGGATGGTTGAGCGTGCCGGCCGACTCGGCCTCGCGGAAGAAGCGCTCCTTGACCTCCTTGGTCGACGCGCCGTCGGTCCCCTCCTCCAGCATCATCGTCTTGATGGCGACTTGGCGGTTGATCTTGGGATCGCGCCCGAGATAGACGACGCCCATCGCGCCGCGTCCGAGCTCCTTCTCGATCTCGTAGCGGCCGAGCGTGGGCTTCGTCGCGCCGCCCGCCAGCATGACGGTGCCCTCCTTCTTGGCGCCGACGCCGCCGAAGACCGCGCCCTCGGAGGCCTCCTTGAGCTTGGTCGCTTTCGCGACCACGTCTTTATATTTCGGGTCCTTCGCGGCGATGTGGTCGAGCGCGGCCGCCGCCTTCGAGTACTGGCGCTTGCGCTCGAAGTCCAGCGCGAGGTTGTAGATCGCGTCCTTCAGGCTGTCGTCGAGCGGGCAGAGGCGGAACTTGTCGAAGGCGAGGTCGAGCATGCCCTGGCCCTGGAACGACAGGCCCAGCATCTTGTTCGTCTCGATGGCCGAGGCCTCGACGAGTTCCTTGCCCTTCTCCGCGACGAGGAAGCTCTTCGAGATCACGAGCAGGTAGCCGCCGACGAGCAGGACGAGGGGATAGCCGATCTTGATCCACTGGCCGGCGACGAAGAAGTAGGTGCCGCCGCCCAGCACGAGCAGCGCGAGCATCACGCTGACGATGAGGCCCCAGAAGGCCCGCAGGCGCGGCAGGATCAGCATGATGAACAGGCCGATCGCGGCCATCATGCCGAGCTCCAGCCGGCGCGCCCACGGCGGCCGCGTCAGGAAGCGCTTGTCGAGGATGTTCGAGACGATGTGCGCGACGATCTCGACGGACGGGAAGTCCCCCGCGACCGGCGTCACGAAGTTCGTGCCGACCCCCAGCGCCGTCGGTCCGATGAGCACGATCTTGTCCTTGAAGAAATCCGGGGACGTCGTCCCGTTGACGACGGAGGCGAAAGACACGCGCTTGATGGTCTGGGCGACGGCGTTCGGCGGTCCGATGAACGTGACGGGCATCGTGTCGTCGTCGTCGAGCGGCACGCGCAGAGGTCCGGCGGTGACCGCGACGCCCGGCGTGAACTTCACGTCCTCGGGCTTGGCGCCGACGTACGCCATGGCCAGGCGCAGCGCGAACGAGGGGTAGTAGGCGCCGGCGTACTGGATCAGCGGCACGTCCCGCCGGAACACCCCGTCCGACTCGGGGAAGAAGTTCGTGTGCCCCAGCCCCATCGACGCGCCCGCCAGCGGCAGCAGGGGCCAGAGCATCTTCTCCTGCACGATCGACGGGTCCAGCGACGCCTTGAGGTGCACGGCGGCGCTGGAGACCTCGGGCGGGGCGGCGGCGGCGGCGGCGTGCGCCTCGTTCGGCGCGAAGAACACCGGCATCACGACGTTGCCGGCGGCCTTGACCGACGCGAGGAGCTTGGAGTCCGAGTCGAGGGCCACCGTCGACGAGCCGAACTCCAGGCTGAAGTCCTCGCCGCCGCGCTGGACGATCTTCCTGCCCGCCACCAGCTCGGCGTAGCGCTGCTCGAGGCGCTTGACCTCGGCCAGGCCCATGCTCTGCTCGGGCTCCGAGAACAGCACGGTGATGCCGATGACCTTGGGCCCCGCGGCCGCGATCCGGTCGATGCCGGCGGCGACGCGGGAGCGCTCCCACGGGAAGCGGCCGAACTGCGCGATCGATTCCTCGTCGATGGTGACGAGCGCGATCTCGTCGGGAGACTTCAAGGTCTCGCGGAGCTTCGCGCGCAGGTCGTAGGCCTTGAACTCGACGCTCGCCAGGGCCGACCACTGCTGCTGATAGCTCAGCATCACGATCGCGGTCAGCACGAAGCCGGCGAGCGCGTCCAGCAGGAGGCCTTTCTTATTCTTCATTAATAGAACGCGAAAAGAAGACGAATCCGCAATTCGCGCTCAGTGTAGCGGACCACCCACGGTCTGTCAACCCCGTGAAAGTCGCAGCCTGCGGCTGCGCTTTAATAACTCCGGGAGGGGCGCCGGCCGACGATCTTCCACCCCAGCGGCAGCAGGCCGGCCGACAGCGCGGCCTTGAGCAGGTCGCCGGGGATGAAGGGCCAAAGGCCGGCCGCCGCCACGGCGCGCGCGGGCAGGAAGCGCGCCAGGCCGAGGAGACCGAGGGCCAGGATCGGGAGGCTGCCGAGCAGCATGGCCGCGAACGCCTTCGCCGGGGTGCGGTCCCAGCCTCTCTCGGCCAGAAGTCCCGCCGCGTAGGCCCCCAGCGGGAAGCCGGCGAGATAGCCGCCGGTCGGTCCGGCGAGGTGGAGAAAGCCGGCGGCGCCGCCGGAGAACACCGGCAGGCCGCACGCGCCCTCCAGCAGGTACAAGGCGACGGCCGCCGCGCCGCGCCGGCTGCCGAGCAGGACGCCCGCGTACAGGACGCCGAGCGTGCTCCCCGAGATCGGCACCGGCGTGAAGGGCAGGCGCACCTCGACCTGGGCGCAAACGGCGACGAACAGGCTCGCGACGACGACGGCGAGGCCGTCGGCCAGCGCGCCGGCGGGAAGCAGGGAGTCGGCGAGAACGATCCGCGGCGCGGCGGCGGGGGCGGGGGCGGCGGTCTTCATGAGACGGTCTCCTTGGCGCGCTGCGTCAGAGGCAGCCGCGCGATGAAACGCGAGCCGGACACGAGGCCGGGCTCGACCCAGATGACTCCGTGATGGAGCTTGACGATCTTGGCGCAGATGGAGAGGCCGAGGCCGAAGCCGGACTTCGGCCCGCTCGTCTCGAGCTGGCGGAAGCGCTCGAAGATGGCGGTGCGCTGGCCCTCGGGGATGCCCGGGCCGTCGTCCTCCACGGCGAGCTCCAGGTGGTCGCCGCGCGCCTCGGCGGAGACGAGGACGCGGCCGCCGCGAGGCGTGAACTTGAGCGCGTTGGCGACGAGGTTGTGCAGCAGCCGCTCGATCAGGCGCTCGTCGGCCTCGAACGCCGGCGGGGCGCCGCCGGCTCTCGTGTTCAGGGAGATGCCGCGCTCGTCGGCCAGCGGCAGGAAGAGCGAGACGGTGCGCCGCGCCAGCGCCGCCGCGTCGACGGGCGCCGGAGCCAGGCTCAAGCGCCCGTTCTCGATGCGCGCGGAGTCGAGCGCGTCCTTGACGAACAGCGTGAGCTTGTCGCAGGACTGGTCGATCGCGTCGAGGTAGTTCGTCTGGCGCTCGTCCGGAGCCATGGTCTTGCGCAGCAGGCGCAGGTAGCCCTGGATGGCGAACAGCGGGGCGCGCAGGTCGTGCGCGGCGGACTGGAAGAACTCCTCCTTCAGCGCGTCGAGCTTGCGCTCCGCCGTGACGTCGCGCAGCATGACCAGGACGCCGAAGTCGCCGGTCCCCGCGTCGTTGAACATCGTGACGACCGTCCGGTAGGTCGACGCCGCGCCGTCGCGCCCGGCGGCGACGAAGTCCTGCCCCGAGGCGTGCTTCTTCAGGATCGCCTGCACGGGCATGCGCCACTTCTCCGGCCGCACCGGCGAGAACAGCGCGCGCCCGCCGGGCCGCACGTCGTCCTCGACGGCGCCGACGAGCGGCATCGCGGCGGCGTTGAAGTAGATGACCTCGCCTCGCATGTTGGTCATGATCAGCGCGTCGGGCAGCTTCTCGATCAGCGTCTGCAGGCGCGCCCGCTCGTGGGCCAGGTCGGCCTTGGCGTCCTCGAGCGCGCGCTCGAGCTCGGTCTGCGCCTGGGAGAACTGGCGGGCCAGGCCGCGCCAGCCGGCCATGCGGGAGTCGTCGAGCGGCGTCGAGAGGTCCCCGCGAGTCCAGCGCTCCAGGCCGAGCTCGAGCTCGCGCAGCGGCGCGACGAACCAGCGCCAGGCGAGCAGGGAGGCGGCGGCCGAGAACGCGGCGGACGCCGCGGCGATCAGCCCGAGGGCCAGGGGCGAGGTCGCGCCCGCTCGGCTGCCGATCCACCAGCCGGCGAGGCCGGTCGGGACGGCGCCGGCCGCGAACATGAGCCACGACGCGCGGCCGAAAAGATCCACGAGCGCTACCTTATCAAATCCTCTGGACGGACGCCATCGAGCCTGCTATGCTCATGCCGATGCGCCGAAGCGCCTTCGTCCTCCTGCTGCTCGCCGCCGCGGCCGCTCCGGCCGCTCTGGCGACAGCCGCGCGCGCGGCCGACGCGCCGGGCCCCGCGGTCAGCTACCGCGAGCTCCCGCCCGGCCGCTATTCCCTCGAGCTGCGCGGGATGATCTGCACCGTCTGCGCGCGGGCGATCGCCGCGGAATGGGCCAAGCTGCCCGAGATAGCCAAGGCCTCCGTCGACTATCACGCCGAGTCCGGCGTCATCGACGTGCGCCTGGACCGCACCCTGCAGGTCTCCGTCCTGCGCAAGGCTCTCCGGCGCGCGGAGAAAGTCTCCAACCTCGGCGCGCGCTTCTCGCTGGCCGAGATCCGCTACATCCCCTGAGCCGCGGCTTGGGGTCAGGCCTTCACTTATTCAACTTATTTTCCGGACGCCCCCGCATTTGACGCGGGGCGCGCGGATGAGCGACAATGCCCCCGTGGAGCCCACCGATCCCGTCAAGCTGCGCGAGTACCTGTCGCGCCTGGTCGCGGGTCTCGAGCAGACGTGCGAGAGCCTGAAGTTCGAGATCCCCTACTACAAGGACGACGACATCCAGGGGCGCTACGCGAAGAAGTACCTCGTCTCCGTCGAGAAGCATCTGGCCGAGACCAAGGCGCGCCTCGAGGAGCTGTCCAAGACCCTCCCCCCGGCCCAAGCGCCCGAGGGTCAGTAAGCGCGTCCGCGCGCTCACGCCGTCCGAGGAGACGCCTTATGATCGCAGCCGGCTCGAAGGTCAGCATCCATTACACCTTGACCGTGGACGGGACGGTCGTGGACACCTCGTCGGGCCGCGGCCCGCTCGAGTACGTGCAGGGCGAGGGTATGCTGGTTCCCGGCATCGAGAAGGGTCTGGCCGGAGCCGCACAAGGCGAGAAGCGCCGCATCGTCGTGAACCCCGCGGAGGGCTACGGAGAGTCCCACCCCGAGCTGGTGATCAAGGCGCCGCGCGAGGCGCTGGCGCACCTGCCGGACCTGGCGGTCGGCGCCGTCGTGCAGGGCGAGGGCCCGGACGGGCCCTTCCGCGCCGTCGTCGTCGCGATCGGCGAGGAGGACGTCACGATGGACCTCAACCACCCGCTGGCGGGCAAGACCTTGGCCTTCGACGTCGAGGTGGTCTCGGTCGCCCCGCCTAAGTCGAAGATCATCCTGCCCTAGCGCAGGTCTTCGAGCAGCAGCTTGCGCTGGCCGTCGGGCGGCACGAGCAGCTGCGGCGTCTGGTCCCGGTTGTCGCGCCGCGCGGCGTCCTCGACGTTCGGCGCCAGGTAGTCGTACAGCCCCTGGACGGTCACGCCGTCCTTGCCGCCGGCCTCGCCGTTGAGCCCCTTCAGGAACCAGTACGTGAACAGGCCGTGGCCCTGCGCGGGGAGCGTGCCGGTGATCTCGGACGCGCCGCTGGCGGAGTAGACGACGAGACGGCCCGACGCTCCGCGGGCGAGGTCGACGTTGGCGACGAGGGGGCGCGCGCCGGCGAGCAGGACCGAGCGCCCGCCCGCGCCGGAGAAGCAGGAGTCGAGCGCGACGATGATCTCCGGCGCCTTGAGGGCGTTGAGCTTCTCGTAGAGGCGCTTCAGCGGATAGCCGGTGTCCGCCAAGTACTTCGCGTCGCCGTCCCACGGCATCAGGTACGCCGCGCCGGTCTTCGGATCGGGCGCGCCGTGGCCGGCGAAGTACACGAACACGCGCGACTTGTCCGTGACCCGCTCGGGCAGCCACGACTCGACGTACTTGGAGACGCTGGCGCGCGCCGCCTGGCTGCTGGTCAAGACGACGACGTTGCGGTCCGGATATCCCAGCGCATGCAAGTGCGCGCGCACGGCCGCGGCGTCGCGCGCGGCGAACTCGGCCGCCGGGAGGCTCGCGTAGTCCTCCACGCCGACGACGAGGGCGAAGCGGTCGGGGTCGGGCTTCTCGGAGTAGGTCGGCGCGTCCACGTCCGACGAGTACAGCGGCGCGGGAGGCGCGGCGGAGGCGGTGTAGACGACGAAGTCGCGGGGGCGATCCGACGTCACGAGCGTCTCGTTGTTCGAGACGACGTACTGCGGCGCGGTCTCGGGCGCCGCCGCCTCCTCGGTTTGGACATACGAGTCGTTCTGGTAGACGTACACGGTCTGCGGCGCCGCCGGGTCCTGCCACCACCAATCGCCGCGCCAGTAATAGACGTACCGCCCGGCGCCGGGGTCGTACCACCACCAGCGTCCGCCGTGGTAGCGCGACCAGTAATACGCGCCGCCGGCGTAGAAGCCGTACCAGTGCTCGCCCCCGCGGTAGCAGTGCACGTAGCGGAGGCCGCCGTCATGGTGCCAGTAATACCGGTCGGGATCGCGCTCGGCGCTCTCGCCGGCGGCAAGGCGCGAGACCAGGCCCGGATCGTCGAAATGCCGCGTATTCGCCCGCGCCGGCGGCTGCGTCACGGGCTTCGCGGTCAGCGCTCCCCCGCTGTCGTCCTTGACGGGCGCGGGCGGCGGCGTCCAGCGGCGCACGAAGCGCCGCGGATCGGTGATGGGCGCGGGCTTGACCGGCCGCCGCGCGAGGTGCTCGCCGCGCTCGCCGCGGCCGCCGCCGTCGCGGCGCTCAGGCGCCGGGAGCCTGGTCGTCGGGTGCTCGCGCTCGCGGGTGAGGTCCCAATCGCGGTGCGCAGCAGCCTCCGCGGTCGGGGCCGGCTCCCGCGGATGGACGGGCTCGCGGCGCGCGGGCGCCTGAGGGCGCCCCGAATGCGGATGCGGATGCGCCGGTCCATGAGGCTGAGAGGGGACGCGCGGCTTGGCGGGATTCTGACGATGGATCTTGCGCGGCCGAGGCCCCTCTTCCCGCCGCTCGTCCCGTTGGGCCCGCGCGGGCGCGGCGAGAGCCGCGGCGACGAGGAGCGCGATGACCGGAATGGCGCGATTCATGCTGGGGACCTCTCTCATTCTACGTTCGAGCGGGCGCATCGTTCATGGGCTCGGTCCAGAGCGGCAGGCGGAAGTAGAACCTCGAGCCCTTGCCGACCTCGCTCTCGACTCCGAGCGACGAGCCCTGGCTCTTGAGCAGGTCGCGGACGACCTTGAGGCCTACGCCGTACCCTTTGGCGACGCGGCTGGCCGCGCCGGCGCGGTACTCGCGGGACATGATCTTCTCGCGGTCCTCCGGCGCGATGCCGATGCCGGTGTCCTCGACGGAGACGAGGACGGAGTTTTCCTCGACGGAGATGCGCACGATGACGGTCCCCCCGTCCTCGGTGTACTTGAACGCGTTGCCGAGCAGGTTCGTCATCACGACGGACAGCGCGTCGGGGTCGGCGCGCACGGGGACGCCCTTGGGCGGGAAATCGAGGACGACCGCGATGTTCCGATCCTCGATCGTCGGCTCGAGCAGGGTCAGCGCCTCGCGCGCCACGCTCCTCATCCGCGTGAGGCGCAGGTGCGGGACGTAGCGCCCCTCCGACATCCGGTTGAGGTTCAGGAAATTGGCGGTCGTCAGGCTCAAGTGCGCGATGACGCGCTCCAGAACGGCGTAATGCTCCGAGCGCTCGGCCTCGGAACCGTCGGCCGACTCCTTGAGCAAGGTGACGACGAGGCGCAAGGTCGTCAGGGCGTTGCCGAACTCGTGGCTGACGAGCGCGACCATGTCGGACTTCAGCTGGGACGCCTCGCGCTCGACGTCGTTGAGGCGGCGCAGCCGATCGACCAGGGCCGCCAGCGCGGTGACGAGCAGGAAGAAGCCCAGGCGCGTCGCGGCGCCCATATAGAGCACCTCCCAGCTCTCGTACCCGCCGTGCTGGGCGATGTCGTGGATGTCCGCGTTCAGCCAGGCCGCGGCCGAGAGAAGCGCCGTGAAGTACGACCAGGGCTCGCCGCGGAACCAGGCGACGTAGCCGATGGGGATCAGATAAAAGATCGCGAAGCTGATCTGGGCGGACGTCGAGTAGTCGAGCCGCCACACGCCGAGAAGCAGGAGAGCGCCGATGAGCAGGTGCGCCGTCCGCGGCAGCCGGCGCAGGCGGTCGTTGAGCCCCTTGATCGCCGCGGTCACGGCGCCACCCTCCAGGGCCGGCCGCCGTTCATCTCCGGCGGCGGCGCCAGCAGGCGCGCGACCTCGGCGCGGATGTAGTCGGCGTCGAAGGGCTTGGTCAAGTATTCGACGGCGCCCAGGTCGAGGGCGGTCTTGGCGAGCTCGATCTCGGTGTGGCTCGTGAGCATGACGACCCGCGGCTTCTCGCGGCGCTCGCTCAGGGCGCGCAGGACGTCGATGCCGCTCATCTCCGGCATGGCGACGTCGAGGAGGATCAGGCGCGGACGGCTGTCCTCGAGGACGCGCAGGGCCTCCGGGCCGCCCGCGGCCTCGGCGACGCGGTACGTCTTGCCCAGCAGCAGGACGAGCGTGCGGCGCAGGTCCGAGTCGTCGTCGACGATCAGGATGTCAGGGGTCTCCACGACCGCCTCCCTCCGAAAATGGTGGGCCGTGCAGGGATCGAACCTGCGGCCTGCCCCGTGTAAAGGGGACGCTCTACCGCTGAGCTAACGGCCCGTCACGACCGAGTTTAACAGGTTGGGAAAGCCTTGGCGATAGCCTCTTCGCGTAGACCGGGTGAATGTGGTATACTCCTCGCCGCTGGGGTCATGGTGTAGCTGGCCTAACACGCCGCCCTGTCAAGGCGGAGATCACGGGTTCGAATCCCGTTGGCCCCGCCAGCTTTAGTCCCGGAAAAGAAGGAATCCTCGACGGGGATCGCGCCAAGGACGGATCGGCGCGGTCCCCGTCTTCTTTTTGGCCCCTGGCACTACTTATGCCAGATTTCTGCCATACTGAGACTGCCCCGGGGCAGGAGGAACCGCCATGGCGCGCATCTATCAAGTCGAAGGGAAAAAGGGCGCTCGATGGTACTTGGACTATCACGCGGAGGGCCGCCGCGTGCGCAAGCGGATCGGCAACTCCAAGCGCCTGGCGGAGCTCGCCCTGGCCGACGTCCAGGTCAAGCTCGAGCGCAAGGAGGCGGGCTTCGCGGTCAAGGATCGCCCCCTCCCGGCATTCATCGAGGAGTACCTCAAGTACGCCCAGGCGAACAAGGCCAAGAAGTCCTACGAGCGCGACGTGCTGACCCTCAAGCACTTCACCGGGCTCGTGGAAGCCGACAAGCTCAGCGGCGTGACCGCGACAAAACTCGAGGCCTACAAGGCCCGCCGCCGCGAGCACGGCGCCAAGCCGGCCACCCTCAACCGCGAGCTGAACACCATCAAGGCGATGTTCAACAAGGCCGTGGCCAGGAAGAGGCGCGGGCGCTGCTGGCGGCCGCCGACCCGCACATGAAGCCGGTCATCGAGACCTTCCTGCTCACCGGCCTGCGCCGCGGCGAGTTGATCCATCTGACGTGGGCCGACGTCGACTTCAAGAATAAGATCCTCTCGGTCCAGGCCAAAGGCGACTGGCAGCCCAAGGACTACGAAACGCGCCATATTCCGATGACGCCCCGGCTCGCGGAGGTCCTACAGAACCATCCGCGCAACGGCGACTCCTTCGTCTTCGTGAACCGGCAAGGCCAACCGCTCGATCCCGACGTGCTCTCCCTCGACTTTCTCAAGCTCGTCCGCAGACGCGGTATTAAGGGCGTCACGGTCCACACCCCTGCGCCACAGCTTCGCCAGCCACCTCGTGATGAGCGGCGCCGATCTCTACACGGTCCAGAAGCTTCTCGGCCACTCCAGCATCAAGACCACCGAAATCTACGCCCACTTGGCCCCGGACTATCTTCGAACAGCTATGGAACGCCTAAAATACTGATTCGCGTGGGTGCGCACGCGCGTGCCGAGTGAATAACTCTTGACCGCAACGGGTATGAGGGCTACAGTAGCCGACATGCAAGACGATCCCGATCGCAAGTGCACCCCGAAACGACATTCCGCATTCTTCAACCGGATCGCGAGAGCGATAATTTCCGCCGCGCTCTTGATATCGTCCTGCTATTCGGGGCTTTACGCAGAAGAACCCGCCGGGAACTCCTCAATTTCAGACAAACTCGACTTGTTGGCATCCCAGCTGACGACTGCATATCGAGCCAAGTCAGGGACAAAAGCGCCCGGACCGCTTGCGATATTCCCTCTAAATTCAGATTCAGCACTCTCCCGCGAACATGTCGGCTTCGCGATCTCCGAACTTCTCACGAATCGCTTCGTCTCCCAGGCCAAATTTACCGTCGTTGAACGTACGCAGCTGAATCGTGTCTTGGCCGAGCAGAAGCTGCAGAAGAGCGGAGCTATCGACCCCGCGAGCGCGGCTCAGGCCGGGAAATTATTGGGCGCGCGCTTATTGCTGCTTGGCAGCGTCGAGAAGTTGAGCGGGCGATATCAAGTCAACGTCCGCATCGTCGATGCGCAGACTGATGAGGTCATGGCCGTCGCCTACCAGCAGTTCGATTCAAACCTCTTCGAGCGAGAAGCTCAGCCATACCTCAATCTTGTGCCGGAAAGGCAAGCCATCGGACTCTACCTGCTCTACAATTATCGAAGCAACCAAAATTCATTGTCCTCTTATCAGAGCAGCGTCTCGGGATTTCCCACATCCACGATCACGCCTCAATCTTTTGAGACGCACATGATCGGCGGAGGCGTCCGATATTTCTTTTTTCCGCAGTGGATGGCCGACGCAAGCCTCGCGACTTTGACGAAATCGGCGACATTTACCTCAGGAAACGAAGGCGGTCTCCCCCCTGCAAAGCAACTCCAGAGCGGCGAACTCATCGTTTTTCGCGGTACCGTCAACTGGGTTCGCCCGTTCCTTGACCGATTCCGAAGCATTCTCGGGGCCGGCGCCGCTCTCTACAGAGTCAACTCGCTCAATACCAATGCGGACTTCGGAACAACCGTTGCTCCGACTCTCAAGGCCGGTATCGAGTACAAGCCCCAAGCTCGCGTCGGCCTGGGCATCTTCGCGAACTATGATTTCATCAGCAAGAAGGGTTCGGATTCGAACCCGGGGCAAATCGGCGGCAACCATGACGTGCTCCAATTCGGAGCATTCTCGTTGGAGCCGACCATCGCCGTCTATTTCTGAGAGCCGCCTATGAAACTCGAGCAACTCATCGCGATCGTCCTCTTTGCAAGCGGCTGTGCCGCCCATCGCCATCAACCCGCCGAAACGACGATCCGACCATCGGTGATCACGAAAGACTCCATTGATATTTCTACCTTCGACAATCGTTCTCCGCACTCGGTGCCGCTCGTCATCGCCGCCCTACCAATTCATAACGCAACAGGCGATAAGACTCAAGACGGAGTTGGAGGGCTTCTGGCTGATTTGCTCACGGCTAAATTCGCCGCCCAATCGCACTTCAAAGTCGTCGAGCGACACCGAATCAGCGAAGTCATCGATGAATTGCACCTCGTTGACGCTGGCCCCTTCGATCAAGATACAGCCGTGAAAGTCGGTCACCTTCTCGGCGCGAACGTGCTCGTGATCGGAGATTTCTCACGATTAGGGGAACGCACGGTCCTGACGCTGCGCCTTGTCAAAGTCGAAACAGGAGAGGTGATCGGAGGAGTCACCCGCGACGGCATTGACCCCTCCCAACTCCGGCAGATGACAGATGACGCGGGGACGAAACTCGTCGCAGATCTTTCAGCAAAATAGCTTCGGGACAGGGAAGCGGAGTTTTTCGATTCTGCCCTACAGCTTCGCCAGCGCGCCCGACTATCTCAAGGCCGCCATGCAGCGGCTGACTTTCTGAGATAGTCCCGCTTTTCCATTATTTCGAATCGAAACCGCGCTGAAAGGCCTTCAGCCACTCAATCGCTTCCGCGCGAAGCCCCTCGGGGTTCGACATCGATCGCCTTTGCTTGAGCAGCGTCTCGATGAACGGAGAGTAAGGATCGAGCGAGTCGACTATAAATTTTCGGATTCGGGTCATGGCATCGGCCGAGCAGAGCGGCCGGACTTCTCTTCCGAGCAGCGCCGCGCCGGCGAAGTTAACATCAAGGTCCGTCCAGCCCTGTTGCTGGAGCAGGGCGAAGCGACGCTCGTCTTTCTCTGAGATGGACGCGTAGTGCTCGAACCAGTAGGCCAGGTGTTCGACGTCATTTGGGTACTTAAGATCCTTTTCCTCGAAGCGGTCTTGGAAAGCGATGATCTTGAGCAACACGAATCCCGGAACGGTTATGACAGGAACTTTCGGCAGCCCCTCCCGAACCTCCGTCGCGGTTGCCGCGCAGACTTCCGGAAAACCAATCACGGTCATCACCTGCTCGGACTCGGGCCAAGCGATCTTCCCGTCTCCTGTAATGCCGCCTCCGATCGGAATGAGATCGATCAATATGCTTTTGGCCTCGTTCACCATCCTGTGTTCGACCTTCGGCGCGCGAAGGTAGCCCTTCGCTTCCAGCCCCGCTCTCAAGCGGTTGAAAGACTCCCAATTTTCGACAAAGACGGCGAAGTCCGCGTCGTTCGTTTTCTTCGGCTGAGGATAGTCCGGCCGGATTTCAGTGGTGAACTCCATCATCAACGCGCCGACCAGCACGACCTTGATGCCGAGCGCTTCCGCGGCCGCGTTCACGTCGAGAACGGCTTTAAGCAGTTCTGTGATCAAGTCCCACTCCGGGCAAGATATATTTCTCGAGGATCATTTCCGCGGTCTCGAGTTCGCGAGGACCGCCTTCGTTGAGCAGTTCCGCGTAAGTCAGCAGCGGCGTCGCCATCGGCAGACCATCGTGCGTCGCATCCCCCAGCGCCGTCTTGGCGAAGAGACGCAGCAGCGTAATGTTGCCGTCGCGATCCTGGAAGAACTCGTTCTTGAGCCGCACCTCCGCCTCCTCATCGACAAACGCGGCGACGGTATTGGGTTCGAGGTATTTCGTCAATTCTTTCGCCGCGATGCCGCCGGTGAGCCCCCACACGGCGTTCGTGTTCTGCAAGCGCTCGCGAAAGGTCTGCAGGATATCGTCCGTCCTGCCCTTCCTGTGCCGGTAGCGGCCGATGAGGCAGGCGGGCCTGAGCTTGAAAGCGTACCCGCGCACGAAAGCATCGATCATGGCTTTGCCGTCGATGATGCGCCTCTCATGATCCTTGCCGGGCATGAGCCATCCCGCGGCCATCAACTCCCGAAGCACGATCTGGGCCGTCCCTAATGCGACATTGGCCTCTTTGGCGATCTCACGGAGCGGACGCTTCAACAGCTGCGGCCGAGTCAGCAAGGTATGGCAGATCTTCAAGCCGGCGGGCTCGACGATCCGTCCGGGCTCCGGCCCCGGTCGAACCTCCGGCCGGCGCCCCCGGACGTCGACCACGATCTCCGGCGGATTGTGCAGATAGGCGTTGCCCAGCGTATCCACGAAGAAGACCCCATTCTTCCGGAATTCTTCCCCCACCATTTCGGGAATCCATCGGGCGAATATCATGACCTTCTCGTTCTTGGCCGCATACGCGCGAGCCTGAAGCATGGCGTGGTAGGCCTGAGTCCTCGTCGCGATGTTCGCCTTGCATTCTCCGACCACGTGCAGCGGAGGGTGGGTGTCCAGCGTCATGATGAAATCAGGGCGGCCAAGGGTTCGCTTGGGCTCCAGTTGAACGGCGACGGGCCGTCCTAGGAGCTGCTTGAGAGTCTCCAGGCATGTCCGGGTGATGCCAGCCTCTGTATTCCTATTATCCATTGTCAATGAACAGTGTAAAAGGTAGAACCATTCTTGTCAAGACCGGGGACGCAACCGCACCTTGACAGTCTTTCATTATTGGCTATACTGCATATTATTGTATTTATCCATACAATCGATTGCATGAATTGACATATTCTCTAGCGATGAAAGCGGCAATTTCAAAGGTAGCGCGGACCTTTCTCGAAAATCTTGCTAACCCGGATTCTGCCATTTGGCCTCCCATTCCTGCGGCTCGGAATTCGGTTGCACCCTGAAGCGCCAAATCGGCAATTGCTGCCCTTTGTAATCGTCAGGGACTACGATCCCCAATGTCCCCGGCTCATTTTTCGGGACGAGGCGAGCGATTCCGGCATCGTCGCTCGTCAGCGCTCGATACCGCCGGGAAATCATGCTGCTCAAGGCGTCGAATAACTCGAATCCTTGCCCGGGGGTCTCTTGCTCCGGCTCGACGACCGCGTAAGCCGATATGAGCTTTCCCTCCTCCTTCTCGGGCTCGGGGTCTTTCGCAGGCCAGTTTCCGAACATGATCAGGTATGAGGCCAACGCCCGTTCCACCTCGTTTTCGATCTTCTGTTGCCCGCAGTAGAACTCCACGGCGTTGAACGTGAAAGTCGCTCGGCCGCCCGGCAAGAGGTTTTCCGGCACGCCGGACTTAGGGATAAAACGGACGACGAGAGGCGGTCGCGTCGCAGGCATGAAGTCCCCCAACACGCACATCTCATTGATCTTATGGGCTTCCCCGTGGCTGATTGACCGCCGCGTCTTCCCACGTCGCATTCTCACGGGATCGATCAAGGTCCACGTATTCCACCCGGACCAATAGATCGCCAGCCTGAGCTCGCCCGGGAAAACGCGGGCGTACGCGGCTAATCCGGTCAAGTCCGATTCTCTTATCGAAAAGAAGCCCGTGCTCTTGTGACAGTTCTTTACTTCCACCAGCAGCGTGCGGCTATCCTTGAGAACCAACCGATAGTCCGGCATCCGCAGGTTTAAATCGAGGGAATAGAGTTCCCCCGCGTCTTCTTCTTTTACGGCAGCGCACCAACCAAGAGACGCTGCCACGAAGCCAAACATCTTCTCGGTCCGGGTGCCCTGGATCAGGATCGGAGTATTTCGAACTCGCTCCAACGTGGATGCGAAGCCGTTGACGATCGCCTCATCCGATGCCCCGTCGCTTAATGGAACATTCGCTTTGCGGCCGATAGCCTCGATCAGCCGCATAGCTTCGAACTTCTCCGGGTCGCGAGGAATGCGTTTCATCGATGTCGAAGCCGTCCTTTAGCTCGCGCCTCATCGCGAAAAGCGAAAAGTGTCTCGCCGATCGCGGCGCATTGAAACGGCCTGCCGGTGGCGTTCCAAAGCTCGATGAGGCGCTGACCGATCTGACAGGAGCTCATGTGTTTCGGTTTCCGAATCTCCCAGCACGGCCGGCTGAGAGCAGCGCGATGCAGGCCGTCGGTCATTATTATAATTTTATGGTTGTTGATCGGATTCAAACAGAGTCGATAGTAATGCATTAAGAGAATTGACTATCGTACGTATTGAGCTATACTAATCCGCGCCTTCGGGGGATGGCGCGTCGCTCTTATTTCTGACGCTGCCTCCCATTGCTATGCAACGATTAGGCAAGCATCAACCAGTCGAGTTTCCCCCTCTCAGAATTCATGAATGAACGGCACGGGGACAAACAAATCCAGCCGGATATGACCTTTTCTTGATGTCCACGTGTAATAATTAGTGTCGACGTTATCGTACCGGTCATGAGGGGCGAATTGCGAACGGATGATCCCACGGGTGGACCTTCTTATTTCGCCGTCCTCTTCAGCCTCGATGAACGGCGCTACGCGCTTCCTCTGATTCAGGTGGAAAGGATATTCCGCGCGGCCGAGCCGGCGCCCCTGCCCAAAGCGCCGAAGATCGTGATCGGACTGCTCAATATCCGAGGCAAGATCCTCCCTGTGGTCGATCCGCGAATCAGGCTTAATTTGCCAGCGCGCGATATCAACCCGAACGATCACTTCATCATCGCGCGGACTTCCCGGAGGACGATCGTCATGACGACCGACGCCGTTCTGGGGGTCATGGAGCGCCCCCCCGGGGAACTCGTCCCGGCCAAGGATGTGCTTCCAGGATTGGATTATGTCGATGGGGTCATCAAGCTGAAGGACGGGATGATTCTCATCAACGACATCGATCGCTTCCTTTCGCTGGAGGAGGAGACGGTCCTGGATGAAGCGATGGGCGAAGCTTGACCGCGAGTCCAATGACCGACGACTTGCCCGATCTGGCGAAGCTGAGCGATTTCCTGTCCGAGCGGGTGGGGCTGCACTTCCCCCCTGAGAGATGGAGCGATCTTCAGGATGGGATCCGCGCCGCGGCGAAGGAACTGAATTTCAGCGATGTCGATTCGTGCGTCCGGTGGCTCTTGGCGTCGTCTCCGTCAAAAGCGCATATGGAGACGCTCGCCTCATGCTTCACGGTGGGCGAGACCTATTTCTTTAGGCAAAGCCGTCAGTTCGAAGTCCTCGAAGATAAGATCATCCCGCAAATCATCCGCGATCGAAAAGACCAGCGTCGGTTGAGGATCTGGAGCGCGGGGTGCTGCACGGGCGAAGAGCCGTACTCTCTCGCGATCCTCCTCGACAAATTTGCCGCGGACCTCGCCGGCTGGCATGTCTCGATATTGGCGACCGACGTCAACGCGAAATTCCTGAGAACAGCGGAGGCGGGGATATACGGGGACTGGTCCTTTCGAGGCGTCCCCGAATACGTCAAAGAAAGGTATTTCCAACGGTTGCCGCAGGGCAAACGAGAGATACTCCCTCGTTTGAAGGAAGCGGTGACATTCTCCTTCCTCAATTTAGCGGAAGATGTCTATCCCTCCCTATTGAACGGGACGAACGCGATGGACGTGATCTTTTGCCGGAACGTGCTCATGTATTTTCGCCCCGACCGCGCGGCGGACGTCGTCGGCCGGCTGAAGCTCTGCATCGCAGGACAGGGAAGCCTCTTCGTCAGTCCCGGCGAAGTCTCGCAATCGGCATTCTCAGGGTTCGAAGCCGTCTCATATCCCGACGCCACCGCTTATCAGCCGGCGCGCAGCCGCTTCCCCGAATTCCCGGGGGAAGCGAAAACGCCCGAGAAGGGTCCATCGACGGCGGCAGCAGACGGCTCGTTTATTTCTGATCGGGACGCAGAACCCGCGGCGGCTCGCTCCGCACAAACCCTCATTTCTCGGGCTCGGGCCTTCGCGAATCAGGGGCGCCTCGCCGAGGCCCTGGAACTTTGCGATGAAGCGCTTGCTCTCGACAAGCTGGACGCGGTAACGCATTACCTCAAAGGCACCATCCTTCAAGAGCTGGGGCTGATGGAGGCCGCCGAGGCGGCCATTCGAAGCGCCCTTTACCTCGATGGCGATTTCGTGCTCGCCCATTTCGCCTTGGGGAATTTGGCTCATCGCGCGCGCCGGCCGGACGAGGCCAAACGGTGCTACAAGAACGCCGTCGCCCTGCTGTCTCTCTCTGACGCCGCGCGGACCGTGCCGGAGGCCGAAGGACTGACGGCTGGAAGACTGAAGGAAATCATCGCCTCCACCGTGAACGTGCTCGGAGGATCGGCATGAGGTCCGCCTCCTTCGACTGGAACGAGCTCCGGCGCCGGCTGAATGCGTTCCAACAGCTCGTGGAGAGCGGTGGCGCGCTCAGCGACGAGCAGAAGAAGAGTATTCTCCGAGAGCGAGCGAAGGCCTTGGCTCGGGTTCCAGAAGCAGAGGTCCACGGCGAAAAACGCCTGGAGGCGCTGAAATTCCAATTGGCCGCCGAAACTTATGCCGTCGAGCTCGGCTTCGTCGGCGAGGTCTACGCGATGAAGGGATTTACCATCGTTCCATGCACACCCGGCCATATCTTTGGCGTGGTCAACGTGCGCGGCCGCCTGTTGTCGGTCATCGATATAAAGAAGCTCTTCGGCCTGCCTCGAGGCGGATTGACGGACCAGAACAAGGTCGTCGTGCTTCATCATGACGGGGTGGAGTTAGGGCTTTTGGCGGACGCCGTCATCGGCGTGGGCCTCATTCTCGAAAACGACCTCCAATCTTCGCTGCCGACCTTCACCGGCATTCAAACGGAGTATTTCCGTGGCGTGACGAAGGAGCGGACGATCATTTTGGACGGCGAGAAGCTTTTGAAGGGCACAGGACTGGTCGTGAACGAGGAAGTGTGAATATGGGGAGAAGAGGATGAAATTATCAATCGGCGCGAAGATCGGGGGGGGATTCGCCATGGCGTTGGCGATGTTCGTCGTCGTCGGAGCGGTCACTTATCGCAATACCGCCAAATCGATCGAGACCAACGCCTGGGTGGAGCATACGCACTCGACCCTGGAGAAAATTTCGGAAATACTCTCGCTATTAAAAGACGCCGAGACCGGTCCGCGCGGTTACCTCATAACGGGCCGGGAGAGCTATTTGGAGCCCTATCAATCAGCGGTTGCTCAAATTCCCGCCTCCATCAGAACGCTCAAGCAGTTGACGGAGGATAATCCCAATCAACAGCGCCGGATCGAAGCCTTAGAACCTTTGATAGCGAAGAAGCTCGGCGAGCTTCAAGTGACGATCGACGCTCGCAAAAACAGAGGTTTTGAAGCCGCCGCGCGAGTCGTCGAGACGGACAAAGGGAAGACGTTCATGGACGATATCAGGAAGATCGCCGGAGACATGGGCGAAGAAGAGCGGGGACTGCTGAAGAAGCGCGCGCAGGAAGCCGAATCGAGCGCGCGAGGCACCACTGTCAGCATCGTCGGCGGCGTTCTGGGGGCGATCGCGCTCCTGGGCCTTACGGGTTTCATCATCACCGGCAATATAACCAGGATCACGAAGGAAATCCAGGAGGCCGTCGGCGTATTGGCCTCCACGGCGGTCCAATTGGCCGCCGCGACGGCGCAATCGGCCGCAACCGTATCCGAAATCGCGGCTTCCGTGGGGCAGACGACCGTCACCGTGGAGGAAGTCAAGCAGACGGCTCATGTCTCCAACCAGAAGGCCCGCGGCGTCGCGGACGCGGCTCAAAAAGTGGCGGAGATTTCCCGGGATGGGAAGAAGTCCGTGGCCGAAGCAATCGCCCGCATGGGGAAGATCGGAGGGCAGGTCGAGACCATCGCTCAGTCGATGGCCCGCCTGAGCGAGCAAAGCCAGAACATCGGCGAGATCGTCGCGACGGTCGGCGATCTCGCGGAGCAGTCGAATCTTCTGGCGGTCAACGCGGCCATCGAGGCCGCGAAGGCCGGAGAACACGGCCGCGGCTTCGTGATCGTCGCGCAAGAAGTGAAGAGCCTGGCGGAGCAGTCGAAAGCCGCGGCGGGCCAAGTCCGCTCCATACTCGCGGAGACTCAGAAAGCGATGAGCGCCGCAGTCATGGCCACGGAACAGGGAAGCAAGGCGGCGGCGGGCGGAGTCGAGCAATCGGACGCCGCCGGCAAATCGATCGCCGCGCTGGCCGAAAGCGTCGCCGAGGCGGCCTCGGCCGCCACCCAGATCGCGGCCTCCAGCCAGCAACAGCTGGTCGGTATGGATCAGCTCGCTCAGGCGATGGGAAACATCAAGACGGCCACCACCCAAAACGCCGCGGGCAGCAAGCAAACCGAGGCGTCGACGAAGGAGCTCGAGAAGCTCGGACGAAGGCTGAAAGAGCTGGTGGAGCAGTACGTGTGAGGGACTGACAAGTCATGGAAAGCGCCGAGGAAGATTTCGCAAGGAAACTCCTTTCGACCTTCCGCGTCGAGGCCGTAGAGCACGTCCGCGTGATTTCGTCCGGCCTGCTTGATTTGGAGCGTTCCTTGTCGCCGGGATCCCCCCCTCGTCCGGACGTCCTTGAAGCGGTTTTCCGCGCCGCCCATAGCCTCAAAGGCGCCGCCCATGCCGTACGCGCGGCTGCGGTCGAGGCGGTCTGTCAGTCGCTGGAAGGCGTCTTCGCGGAGATGAAAGCCCATAACCTTGCCGCGCGTCAGGAGCTCATGGATTTACTGCTGGAAGCCGTCAAAGTTCTAGAAGAGCTTGCGGCGCGAGCGGGCTCCGGCGCCTCGAAGGTCGACGGAGGGACCGCGGAGCTCATTCGAAAGCTGGACGCGAGCGCCGCCAAGGAGTCCCGCGCCGGCGCTGAAACGCACGCCTCCACGTCGCCGAACGACGCTTCTCCCGTTCAGCGCCCCGCGGCCGAGGAGACCGTCCGCATACCGCTCAAGAGCATGGAGTCGCTTCTCGTCCAAGTCGAAGAGATGCTGATCGCCAAGCTGGCCGCGGGCCAAAGGGCCGCGGAGCTGGGAAAAGTCCTCGCCGCGACGGGCGAATGGAGACGTGAGTGGGCGAAAGTGCAGCGGGAACTGCGGACTCTGGGCACGGATTCCGCGGGCTTTCGGCTTTCATTCGAAAAGCTCTCCGAATTTCTCCGCTGGAACGAAGACCATTGGAATTCGATCGACGGGAAGCTCAAGACGATTTCACAGGCCGTCGCGCACGACGGGCGCTTTCTGGGCGCTCTCGTGGACCATCTGCACGCGGACGCCAAGAAAGCCTTGATGCTCCCTTTCTCCTCGATCCTGGACGCGTTCCCCAGGATCGTTCGCGACCTTCTGCGCGACGAGGGGAAGGAATCGGAATTCGCCGTCGAAGGCGCCGAGATCGCCGTCGATCGCCGGATTCTGCAGGAGATAAAAGATCCTCTATTGCACCTGCTCCGGAATTCTATCGATCACGGCATCGAGCCCCCCCTGCTTCGCCGGCAGAAGGGAAAGCCTCCGCGCGGAAACATCGTCATCTCGATCTCGAGCACGAGCGGCAATAAAGTGGAGATCCGCATAGCGGACGACGGAGACGGAATTGACGTCGAAAAAGTCCGCTCCTCGGCGATCAAACACGGGCTTGTCTCTCAGGACGAGGCCGAACACCTCGATCCGGACCAGATAAGGTCCCTCATCTTTCATTCGGGAATCTCCACCGCTCCCATGATCACTTCGATTTCGGGCCGAGGACTGGGCTTGGCCATCGTCAGAGAAAAGGTGCTGCAGTTGAACGGCTCCCTGCGCGTCGAGAGCCCTCCTTCCGGAGGCACGGTCTTCGTTCTGGTCTTGCCCCACACCCTGTCCTCATTCCGCGCGATTCTCGTCAGAGTCGGTTCGGAGTTTTTTGGGATTCCGACGGCCCAAATCGATCGGGCGGCTCGCGTCCGTCTTGATGAGATCAACACGGTCGAAAACAAGGACGTCGTCTTTCTGGGCGGCCGCGCTTTCCCCCTCGTGCGGCTGTGCGACGTCTTGGAAATATCCCCCGACTCTTCGCACGAGGACGCGCCCAAACGCCATGCTCAACTCCTGATCGCCGGCGCGGAGGAGCATCGCGTCGCGTTCGTCATCGACGAGCTGCTTCAGGAACAGGAAGTTCTCGCCAAAGGATTGGGCCCGCCCTTGACGCGGGTCCGAAACGTGAGCGGGGCCGCGGTTCTCGGCTCCGGGAAGGCGATCGCGATGCTCAACGTCGCCGATCTGTTGAAATCGGCCGTCAAAGCATCGGCTTCGCCGCGCCCGACGGCGCCGGAGAAGCCGGGCGCCCGAAAGCGAACCATCCTGATCGCCGAAGATTCCATTACCACTCGGACCCTGCTCAGAAACATACTCGAGACCGCCGGATATGACGTGAAGACCGCCGTCGACGGAGCCGAAGCCTTCGCGACGCTGAGGACGCAGGCCTGCGACCTCGTCGTCTCCGACGTCGACATGCCGCGGATGAACGGGTTCGACTTGACGACCAGAATCAAAGCCGACAAGAAGTTATCCCAAGTGCCCGTCATCCTGGTGACGGCCCTGGAGTCGCGGGCGGATCGCGAGCGAGGAGTCGACGTCGGGGCGGACGCCTATATCGTCAAAGGCAGCTTCGAGCAGAGCGACCTTCTCGCGGCCATCGGGAGACTGATCTCATGATCAACGTGCTGATCGTCAACGATTCACCGACCGTCGCGGAACTTTTGAGCTACATCCTCTGCTCCGATCCCACGCTCAAGATCGCCGGAGTGGCTCGCGACGGCGAGGAAGCCGTGGCCGCCGCCGCTCGGCTCAAGCCGGACATCATCGTCATGGACATTCACATGCCCAAGCTCGACGGCTTCGAGGCGACGCGGCGGATCATGGAGACGACGCCGACTCCCATCGTGATCATGAGCGCCAGTTCCAGGGCGGACGACGTGACCAGGACGTTCCAGGTCTTGGAAGCCGGCGCGCTGGCCATCGTGCGTCAGCCTCTCGGAATCGGTTATTCCGAGCACAAACTCGTCTCAGAAGAGATCATACGCACGATCAAGACGATGTCCGAGGTCAAGCTGGTCAGGCGCTGGACTCGCGAACCGAAGAGGGAGACCGCGTCGCCGCCCGCCGCCGACGCCCCTCCGAGCCTGGCAAAAGCCCGGGTCGTGGCCATCGGCGCCTCGACGGGCGGTCCGCCCGCGCTTCACTCCATTTTGTCCCGAATTCCCAGAAGCTTCCCCGTCCCAATCTTGATCGTCCAGCACATCGCTCCCGGCTTCATCGGCGGCCTCGCCGATTGGCTGGCGAAATCGACAGAGTTGTTGATTCATTTGGCTGTGCCCGGGGAGAGGCCTCTTCCCGGGCGCGTCTATCTCGCTCCGGATGGGCGGCATCTGCTGGTCGACGCGGACGGCCGCCTGGTCTTGGCGGAGCAGACTCCCGAGGAGGCCCTGTGCCCGTCGGTCTCCCGGCTCTTCGGTTCCGTGGCCTCCATCTACAAGGACCGCGCGGTCGGAATCCTCCTGACGGGGATGGGCAGAGACGGAGCTCAAGAACTGAAGCTGATGCGAGACGCGGGCGCGGTGACGATCGCCCAGGACAAGGAGAGCTCCATCGTCCACGGCATGCCGGGAGCCGCCATCAAGCTCGACGGCGCGACTTATGTTCTATCGCCGGCCGAGATCGCGACGACGTTGACCGCGTTCCCCGGAAATCCGAAGCAGAGGTGAGGCTCCGATGCCCGACACGAGCGATATCCTGATCGTCGAAGACAGTCCGACCCAGGCGGAACAGCTTCGGCACGATCTCGAAAGCGAGGGATACCGCGTCCGCGCGGCGAAGAATGGACGCGACGGCCTCGCGTCGCTCAAAGAGCGCAAGGCGAAGGTGATCCTCAGCGATATCAACATGCCGGAGATGGACGGCTATCAGTTCTGCAAGGCCGTCAAGGCGGATCCGGCCCTCAGCGAGATTCCGGTCATCCTGATGACCAACCTCGTCGACTCCCTCGATATCATTCGGGGCCTCGAGTGCGGGGCCAGCAACTTCTTCACGAAGCCCGTCGACAAGCCGCAGCTGGCGTCTCGTCTCCGTTATCTTTTCGCTAACCGCGAATTCCGCCGGGGAGGCGTGCCGCAACTCTCGCTCGAGTTCTCGTTCATGGGCAAGAGCTACAAGCTGGACGCCGACCGGATGCAGATTCTGGACCTGCTTCTATCCACGTATGAAACCGCCGTGAGGAAGAACGTCGAATTGATCCGCGTTCAAAATGAGCTCCGGCATTTGAACGAATCCCTCGAAGCCCAGGTGCTCGAGAGAACCGCGGCGCTGACGGCGAGCAACGCGGAACTGCGCGCGCAGATCGACTCCCGCAAGCAAGCCGAAGAAGCCAACCTTAAACTCCAGTCTCAGCTCGTCCAGGCGCAGAAAATGGAGAGCATCGGGCGCCTGGCCGGAGGCGTCGCGCACGATTTCAACAATATCCTCACCGCCATCAACGGCTACGCCCACTTCCTCATCACGGAGCTCAAGCCCGGAGACTCCAAGCGCGCCGACGCCGAGGAGATCAAGAAGGCCGGCGAAAGGGCGGCGGGATTGACGCGGCAATTGCTGGCCTTCAGCCGCCAGCAGGTCCTGCAGCCCAAGATCGTCGAACTCAACGCGCTGATCGGGAACATCGGAAACATGCTGCGGCGGATCATCGGCGAAGATCTGACGTTGGCGTCCCGGCTCGGCGAGAACCTGGGACGCGTCAAAGTCGATCCCGGGCAGATCGAGCAGGTCGTTCTGAATCTCGTGGTCAACGCCCGCGACGCCATGCCCGGCGGCGGCACGATCAGCATCCTCACCGCCAACGTCGAGGCGGCGGAAGCCGCCGCCGCGGCGCCTTGGGCCGTCGTGCGCGAGCCGCATGTGATGCTGTCCGTGAGCGACACCGGCACGGGGATGGACGAGAAAACGCAGGCTCGTCTTTTCGAGCCGTTCTTCACGACCAAAGAGCAGGGCAAGGGGACGGGCTTGGGTCTGTCGACCGTCTACGGGATCGTCAAGCAGAGCGGCGGACAGATCGCCGTCGAAAGCGCGCCGGGCAAAGGAACGACCTTCAGGATCTATTTGCCCAGGGTCGCCGAGGAGCCGCACGACGAAGCGCCCGTCGAGACGAAAGAGGCGGGGACGCCGCACGGAGCCGCGACCATCCTGCTCGTCGAGGACGACGACGTGGTCCGCAGATATTCAGCGCGCCTCTTGTCTGAGAGAGGATACGCCGTTCTCGAGGCAGCCGACGGGGCGCAAGCCATTCGATTGTCGGACGGGAGCAAGGAGCCCATCCACCTCCTGTTCACGGATCTCGTGATGCCCGGGATTCGCGGCGACGACTTGGCCGCGCTCCTGACGAAGAAACGGCCGGAGATGCGGGTCATTTTCACATCCGGGTACACCAGCGCGGGCCTCGTGCGTCAGGACTCCTTGCCGGCGCGCGCCGCATTCCTTCAGAAGCCCGTCGATCCCGCGGCGCTGCTGAACGCGGTCAGGGAGACTCTCCGCGAATCGGGCGCCTAAGCCATGAAGATATTGATCGTCGATGACGAAGCCTCCATCCGCGACGTCAGCGCGCGCGCTCTCCGCGCCGACGGACACGATGTTTCCACGGCGGATTCCGGGGAGCAAGGCGTCGCTCGGCTCCGCGATCAATGGGAAATCATCGTCACCGACTTGACCATGCCGGGGACCGTCAATGGGCTGGAGTTGATCCGGCGCGTCAAGGAGACGGAGAACGCCGACGTCCTCCTCATGACGGCCTTCGCCGAGCTGGATGTCGCCATCCAGGCGCTCAAGCTCGGCGCCTACGATTTCATCACGAAACCCTTCACCCCCGATACCCTGCGGGCGGCGGTCCGCCGCTGCGCGGCCAAGCGCGAGCTCTCGGCGGAGCTTGCCCGCGAGCGCGCCTTGCGCTCGGAATTGGAGCGGATGCAGGAGGTCAAGGAGATGTTCGGCCAATTCGTCACCCCGGAGGTGGTCAACTACGTGCTGTCGTTGCCTCCAACCGGGCGAAAGAACGGCTCCCGCAGGAAAGTCACGGTTCTCTTCAGCGATGTCCGCAAATTCACGACGTTCGCGGCGAGCAGACCGCCCGAAGAAGCGGTGGAGACCCTCAACGAGATATTCTGCGGCGTCGTCGCCGCCGTTCAAAAGGAAGGCGGCATTCTCAATAAGTTCATAGGCGACGGCGTCTTGGCGTTGTTCGGCGCGCCTTTGGACATGCCCGCTCAAGAGCAGGCCGCGGCGCGAGCCGCCCTCGGCGCCATGACCGCGGTCGAGCGACTGGCCTCCTCACGCCAGGAACGCGGACTCGAGCCGCTTCGCATCGGCATCGCCATCAATACGGGAGAGGTCGTCGCCGGCTGTCTGGGCGCCAAAGACCGCACGGAATACAGCGTGATCGGACATGCCGTGAACATGGCGGCGCGCCTCAACGGCGCGGCGAAGCCGGGACAGATACTTCTCGGGCCGGACACGGCCTCCGCACTCGACGGATTCTTTCGATGCGACGATCTGGGGATGATGAGCTTGGCCGGAGTCGCCGAACCGGTGCGCGTCTGGCAGCTTGATGGCGCGAGTGAGGCCGCGGGATGAGTTTGATCCTCGCAGTGCATCCCGACGGCAAGGCATCGGAAGCGTTGTGCTCGATCTTGGAAAAGAGCGGTCACCGGACTGTTTCCGCGCCCGACCTCGCTTGGTGCTTCTGGACATCGACATGCCCGGGATGAGCGGCGCGGAAACGCTTCGGCGCATCCGCGAATCGGACGGTACGGCCAGCTGGGGTTAATCATGGCGAGAATATTGGTCGTCGACGACGAAGAATCGATCCGCGAAGTGGTGAGAAGGCTTCTCAGCCTGCATGGTCACACCGTGGAGACCGCCGTCAACGGAGCCGAGGCCCTCGATCGGCTCCAGAATCGAAAATACGACCTCATGATCATCGACCGCTTCATGCCGAAGATGTCCGGCGTCGATGCCGTCGCCGTCCTTCGTACGAGCCCGAAGTTCAAGGATCTCAAGATCCTCATGGTGACCATGACCTCAACGACCAAGGATGTCAATGAGGCCTTCGACGCCGGCGTCGACGGCTATGTCGTGAAGCCCTTCGACATGAACAAGCTGCTCGAGAAAGTCAACCTCGCGCTGCTTAAATAAAATCTATGAACTCCGCTCGAATGACGACGAAGAAAGCATGGCCGGCCGCGGCTGCCGGCGGGTTCGCCGCGGCCTTGGGGGTGATCGCCATGGGGGGCTGGCACGCCGAGCGCATGGACCTCGTCCGAATGCTCCCCTCCGCGATGCCTATGCAGTACGACGCCGCCGTTTGCCTGCTTCTTTGCGGGGCGGGCCTTGCGGCGCTGGCTCTGGGACGCCGGCGCCCGGCGCTGGCTCTGGGCGCGGCGACCTCTGCTCTCGCGGCCTGGTCGATCCTCCGCGCGCTGATGGGCGTCGATTTCGGGTTGGAGCGGCTGCTCGGCGACGCGGCGCTGCGTAACGCCGTCCCGGGGTCTCTGCGCATGGAGCCTCTCGCGGCGCTCGCCTTCCTGTTCGCGGGAGGCTTGCTGGCGGCACACTCGTCTTCGACGCGCCGGAGCCTCGCCGCGACGACTCTTCTGACGGGGGCCGTCTTGGCGGCCTTCGGCTCGATGGTGTTTCTATGTCATGTTGGGGGGATCGCCGCCGCTTTTGGGTGGGAGCATTTGACCCGAGTGGCGCCCCAGACCGGCCTGGGCTTCGCCGCAATCGGCGCGGGATTCCTGCTTCAGTTCTGGCCTCGAACAGGGAGCGACGCCAAGGATTCCCGCTGGCTGCCGATCGCGGCAGGGCTCGGGGCCGCGACCGCGACCCTTTTCTTATGGACGGCGCTCCATGCCGAAGAGCACGTGCGCATCCAATATCACGTCGACGTGGCGATGTTCGAGCTGGCGGGAAAGATTCAGGCGCTCCAAGCTCCTGGCCGCAAGAGCGGAGACCTCCGACCGGAACAGTTGTTTGGAATGATCCTTAACGGCAAGACACCCTCGCCATGCGCCTTCGCCGTCTATCTGGGGCGCAAGCCGATCTATACGAGTCCCGGAGCGCCCGATCCCCGTCCGGAGGAATACGCCCGGAACGTGGCGGTGCGATTGGGCGGCGAGGATGGGTGGGTCCGCCTCTGGCCGAGCGCGGACCTATTGGCCGTCGAGCACTCGCGCCTGCCCGCGTCGGTAGGGGCCGTGGGGCTGATTCTCGCGTTTCTCCTAGGGTGGTCCGTCCATCTTTCACAGTTGGCGCGTCGTCAGGCCCGCGAAATCGCGGCCGCCAGCGCGGCCAAATCACGGTTCCTGGCCAACATCTCACGAGAGTTCGGCAATCCGTTGAACTCGATCGTCGGATTCAGCGAGATTCTCCTGCGCCGTCAGGACGGGGAGCTCAACTCGGAGCAGGAGAAGGATCTTCGCGCGGTCCATGACGGCGGCCGAAGGCTCGCTTCGTTGATGAAGGAGCTCATGGAGCTTGCCCGCCTCGAAGCGGGCAAGCTGCATATTTCCTTGAAGCCGTTGGCGGCTCGCGAGATCGTCGAGGACCTGCGCAGGTATTTCACGGCGGAGGCCGGGCTCAAGGATTTGGCGCTCCGCGTCGAACTGGGCGCCAGGGACGGAATGATCCGTGCCGATCCGGAACGCCTTCGTCAAGCTCTCGCCTGTCTCGTCGCCAACGCGATCAAGTTCACCGATCATGGCGAGGTCGCCTTGGGCCTGCAAGTGGATGACGAGGACGTCGTCTTCAGGGTCTGGGACAGCGGCCCGGGAATCCCAGTGGAGGAAAAGAGCCGGATATTCGAGCCGTTCTGGCAGTCCCGGCGCCTTGACGGAGTAAAGAAAACGGAAGGGCTCGGTCTGGGCCTGTTCCTGGCGAAGCGGCTGGTCGAACTACAAGGCGGAGCGCTCTCCGTCGAACTCGCGGCCGGAAACGGGACGGCCTTTTCCGTGCGGCTGCCGCGCGTCTCTCCGGCCGAGTCTGGGAGGCAGCAGATATGATCACAATCCTCATCGTCGACGACCTGCCTGAGAACCTGCGTCTGGTTCGCAAACTCCTGTCGACGCAGGGCTTCCACGTTCTCGAGGCGCTCAACGCTGAGGAAGCCCTTTCGATCGCCGCTTCCGCCATGCCGGACATTCTCTTGGTGGACCTGCGTCTTGGTGCGGGGACGATGACGGGGTACGAACTTGCGGCGCGGATGCGCAAACTGCCCGGAGGAACCGACGCCGTCGTCTTGGCGTTGAGCGGCGGAGCCGTGCTCGACGACGAGGTGATGAGCCGAGCGGCGGGCTTTGACGGATTCATCCTCAAGCCCTTCGAGTTCGGCGAGTTCGCCGACCGTCTCAAGGGCTATCTGTCGAAAAAACGCGGATCACTCCCATAGAGAACGGGCCGATGACATGATCAGGTGGCTCCCCGCGGCATTACTGCTGGCTTGCGGTCCCTTGAATCCCCTCGCCTGGGCCGATTCCCCCCCGGCGTTGCGGATCGGGGTCCTCGAGTTCCATGCGCCCACGGGCGCCGTCGATGGCGCGGCGGCCAGAGACCTGTTCTCCACCTCCCTCTATCGAAATTTTCCCGGACTCTCCGTGGTCGAGCCGGCGGAACTTGAGGCGGTGATCGCGAGAGAGCATCTGAGAAGCGGGGACGAGAGCGTCGCCCCGGAAACCGCCGAAGCCCTGCGGAGGATTTTGGCGGTGGACGCTCTCATTAGCGGAAGCATCATGGCGCTGGATAAGGACGCCGGCGGTGGCGGCGGCACGCTGATGATGAGCGCGCGCCTCGTGAAGCCGTCCACCGGTCAGATTTTATGGGCGGACACGCGAACCGTCCGCGTCGGCGCGCCCTTGCTTGGAAGACTCTGGGGCGGGACTCGCGACTCTGACGCGGTTCTGACGGGGAAACTGCTGGAACTTGGGGTCTTCCAGTTGGTTCAAGACCTGGGAAAGCGCCTTCCTGAGAACGCGCTCTCTCCGCCGGACGGGCGACGCGCGGCAGAGCGCGGGAGCCGCGACGATGCGCACTGCTCGCCGCCCGCTTTCTATGGGACTTTGGCGCGAGACAGCGACTGGTTCTATGGCGTCGGCAAGGGTCCGGACGCCGATCAGGCGCGAGACGCGGCCCTAGCTAATCTTGCCAAGCAGGTAACCGGTCATGTCGTCGAGACCCCTTCCGTTGCGGCGGGAGCCGGCCAGCGCGAAGCTTCCAAGGGACTCGACGATCTCCCGACGGAAACCGGCTTGCTCGCGGGCTGGGAGCAGGACGACTTCCGGCGCTGCGACGGCGTCAGCTACGTCATGGTGAGGATCGGGAAGGAGCGGATTCGGAAGTTCCTCGTTTCGAATTCCGGTTCGACCACGAACGGCGACAGGAAGCCTTCGGCGCTGGAGCAGAGGCTGGATCGCGTGGATTCAAGCAGCGATCGGCTCCTGGATCAATCGGCCCGCACGCCGGCGCGGGCATTGGCCCCCCTGCTCATCAAGGAAACCGTCGCGAGCGTGAAAACGCTGATTGGATCCGGCCGCGCCCTGGATCAGGTCAGCCGCGCCAACGTCGCGAGCACCGAGATGATGTTCTCGGATCTATTGGACCCGAAGGAGCGCTGTGGGACGTCGAAATGCGCGGGCGGACTGACCTTGGAGCAGGCCGGCGTCATTGCCGAAGCGCGTCGAAAGATAACGGCGGGCACCATCAGCATGGACGACGTCGTTCGAGTCCACGCCATATTCTCTCACTATTCAAAAGGCGACGACGATCGCGATTTCCTGACCGCCGTCATCTTTAGAAAGGTGCCTCCGGCTCCGCTGGCCGCGAACTTCGTGCGCACCAGGGAATTGGCTTTCCCATTGGCATGGAGTTCGGCTTTGAGCCGCAACGACTGGGTCCATTTTTTCAAGTACTGCGCGGATTACTTGCGATTCTATCCTCAAGGCATCTACGCCGCGGCGGCGGAAAAGAACAGGGAGAACGCGGCCAACATCTTGATGATGCGGAATATGGAACTCGCCGCAGGGCCGGACTCCGGCGGCGAGGAGTGAACGTCGAATCCCCCATCGCGATTGTCACTGCGAATGAGACGATCCCGCGATCAGCGTCCAGAAAGTTTCAATCGCGGGTCTGGAAGCGACGACTGCTCTAAAGCCCGAACTCTCGACCACAATCAATCCCATCACGGAACTGAAACGTCCGGTTCGTAGAGCGATCGCCGCCGCAGTTTCGTCCTTCCAGTATTCAGAGGAATATCGTCCGACCGCCTCCCCGTCCTTCATCTTGCCAAGGTAGTAGCCCGCCGAAGAGCGGAAGACTTTCAGCTCCGCCGTGAGTTCCTCTACTTTGTTCGCCACGACGAGAAGTTCCGCGGTCTTCTTAAAATCGGTCGCCGAGAGTCCGGCAGCCGCCTGCGGAAGGTCCGCGGCGCCGGAACGAACCACGGCAAAGTCGACGGCTCGGTTCGCGTGGCCAATCGTTTGCAGAAGCGCCCGGGTGCTTTCGGGCTTAGAGAGTTCCCGAGCGACGATCCCTTTCTCCGCTTCGCTGAGCATTTCCGAGCGGCGCAGGCTCTCCGTGACGGCGGCGAGATGGCGTTGATATCCTTGCAAGAGCGTCTTGCTCTTGCCGGCGCCGCTCAAGAAATCCTCGTTTGAAACGACGAGCGGGAGAGTGGAGTTCTCCGGCCTTCTCCAATGAAACGTCCACGCCGAACGTGTCCGTCTTGTGGTTCAGGATGGCGGAAACCTCGCGCAGCGCAGCGCGGTCGTCCGTGAACACGCGGACGTCGTCCCGGGCGCGCGTGATCTGGACGTAGGTGTTCCGCTGATCCTGCAGTTGCGGAGCGCTCGTGTCGGCTTCGACGACGACCTTGTCGTAGGTTTGGCCCTAGCTCTTGTAGGTCGTCATCGCGTAGCCGTGGTCGAGCGCAGAGTACCGATCAATGTCCACCTCAACCTTCCTGCCGTCCTCGAGCCGAACCATCAGGACCCCCTCGGAGGTCTTGAGAACCTCGCCGCGCTCGCCGTTGCGCACGTCGGGACGTGGACATCGACGATTGCCTAATGCTCATCAAGGGGCGAGGAAAAGATTTCGATGTGGAAAAATTGAAGCACCGCTACAAAGAGACGGCTGACTACCGCGTCGGAAGGACTTTCCTCAACTATTTCGTGCAGGCGAACGAATCCGATTCGTCCGAGAGCAAAGCGCAGCTGCGCGAAGATTTCCGCCGGAAGTACAACCTCTCGCTGTTCTTCGCCCCGAAGCAGCGCGACCTCCTTCAGAAGAAGCTGCGCGGCGATCCTCTGACCAAGACCGAGCGAGAATATTTCTCCCGTGTCGTGAAGAAAAAGCTGGTCGCGCTCGCTGATCCGGATCTGCACCGCCTGGCTCAAAAAGCCCTGCGATGACCATGCGCGCGCAATCCAATCGCGGCCGCGTTCCCAGGATCGAGACCGCGGCGTCATACCCTTCCTCCCCCGATTGACGTAGTATCGGCGGGTGAAGGGGCTGCGAGCGAAGCACTCCCGCGCCGTCCGCTGGCTGCACTGGCTCAGCTTCCCCCTGCTCGTCCTGATGTGCTGGAGCGGCCTGATGATATACTGGGCCAACCCGGTGTATCGCCTCGGCGCCGGCGGGTTCACGCTGTTTCGCTTCTTCCCGGACCGGTTCTACGCGGTCCTCGGTCTCGATCACTGGCTGGCCAAGGGGATGGCGATCCACTTTTTCGTCGGCTGGCTTTTCACGCTCAACGGTCTCGCTTACGTCCTCTATCTCGCGGTGTCTGGCGAGTGGCATGAGCTTCTCCCCGAGAAAAAATCTTGGCGCGAGGCCTTCGATGTCCTGCTTCACGACCTCGGCCTGAGACGGGATCTCCCCCCGGCTGGCAAGTTCAACGCCGCCCAGCGCATCGCCTACGCCGGCGTCGTCCTCATGGGCGCGGGCTCGGTCGCGACGGGACTCGCGATCTACAAGCCCGTCCAGCTCTCGCCGCTGGCCGGCCTACTCGGCGGCTACGAGCGCGCGCGCCTCGAGCACTTCTGGCTGATGCTCGGCTTCGCCGCCTTCTTCGTCGTCCACGTCGCGCAAGTGATGCGCGCCGGCTGGAACAACTTCCGCTCGATGGTCACGGGGTGGGAGCTCGCCGGCCCGCCGGAAAGCCGGGACCCCGGCGCGGCGCCCGCGATGCGCCGCATGACGCGCCGCGGCTTCATGACTGCAGGCGCCGCCGCCGCGATCGGAGCCGCGGGCTGGGGCTGGCTCCTGACCCGCTCCGAGGAGCGGGGCACGCCGTGGCCGCTGAGGAAGAATCTCGAGGCGAATGGGAAACTCTGGGGCGCCCTGTTCCGGTGCGGTCACGAAGCTCCGGCCTATCCGCCGGTCCTCGGCCGGGCCCGGCTCAACGGGGACATCGGCCTCGACGGCGCGGTCGATCCGCGCGGGTGGACGCTGGACGTCGTCGACCGCGACGGCCGCGCGCGCTCCGTCGCCCTCCGGGACGTCCTGACGCTCCCCCGGACCGCGGCGACGATCGAGTTCCGCTGCATCGAGGGGTGGAGCCAGGTCATGTCGTTCGCCGGCGTCCGGTTCTCCGAGTTCATGGAGCATTATGGCCTGCGCCGCGCGCGCTACGTCGCTCTCGAGACCCCGAAACGCGAATACTACGTCTCCATCGACATGGACAGCATGCTGCACCCGCAGACGCTTCTCGTCGACGAGATGAACGGCGCGCCGCTGACGCCGGAGCACGGGGCGCCTCTGCGACTGCTCATCCCGGTCAAATACGGGATTAAGCACCTCAAGCGCATCGCCGCGATCCGTCTCTCCGACGAGCGGCCGCCCGACTACTGGGCCGAGCGGGGCTACGATTGGTACGCCGGCCTATAACTGTTATAATCGCCGTCCAGGCCGGTCTCCTCGCCCGAGATCGGCTTCTCCTTTTTTGAGACCTCTCAAATCCCCATGACTCCTCCGACCGACAAGAAGACCCGCTGCGCCTGGGCCGGGAGCGACCCCCTCTACGTCCGCTACCACGACGAGGAGTGGGGCCGCCCCGTTCACGACGACCGGAAATTCTTCGAATTTCTGACTTTAGAGGGCGCGCAAGCCGGCCTCTCGTGGCTCACCATCCTGCGCAAGCGCGAGAACTACCGCCGCGCCTTCGCCGGCTTCGACCCGCGCGAGGTCGCGCGCTTCGACGCGAAGCGCAAAGCCGCCTTGATGCGCGACGAGGGCATCGTGCGCAACCGCTTGAAGATCGAGTCGACGGTCGACAACGCGCGCGCCTTCCTTCTTATACAGAAGGATCACGGCAGCTTCGACGGCTACATCTGGCGCTTCGTGAATGGAAAGACCGTCGTGCGCCGGCAAAAGTCCTTCATCGCCAGCAGCCCGGAATCCGATGCCATGAGCCGCGATCTCAAGAAGCGAGGCTTCCGCTTCGTCGGCACCACGATCTGCTACGCTTTCATGCAGGCCTGCGGCCTCGTCGACGATCACGCCGCGGACTGCTTCCGGGCGGGGAAGCGGTGAACAGCGCCCCGCTGGCGTCGAAGACTGGCGGCAACTGGTCCTTCATGCTGCGCGCCCTGCGCTACAGGAACTACCGGCTGTTCTTCGGCGGCCAGATCGTCTCGCTGGTCGGCAACTGGATGACCATGACGGCGACGAGCTGGCTCGTCTTCCGGCTGACCGGCTCGGCCTGGATGCTCGGCATCGTGGGGTTCTCCGGCCAGCTGCCGTCGGTCGTCCTCACGCCGCTGGCCGGCGTCGTCGTCGACCGCGTCAACCAGCACCGCCTGCTGATCGCGACCCAAGTGCTTTCGATGCTCCAGTCTTTCGCGCTCGCCGCGCTGATGTTCACCGGCCGCATGACCATCCCCGCCCTGATCGCCCTGAACGTCGTGCAGGGCCTCATCAACGCCTTCGACATGCCCTGCCGCCAGTCGTTCGTGATCTCGATGATCGAGAACCGGGAGGACTTGAGCAACGCCATCGCGCTGAACTCCTCGATGTTCAACCTCGCGCGCCTGGCCGGCCCCGCGATCGCCGGCGCCGTCATCGCGGCCTCGGGCGAGGGCTGGTGCTTCCTGCTCGACGCCCTGAGCTTCCTCGCCGTCCTGGTCGCGCTCGTGGCCATGAAGGTCCCGGCGCGCGCCGCGCGCCCCAAGCGCCGGGAGGACGCCCGCGCGGAGCTCGCCGAGGCGTGGCGCTACGTCGCGGGCTCCCTGCCGATCCGGACCCTGCTGGTCCTGCTCGCCGCGCTGTGCCTGCTGGGCGTGCCCTACGGCGTGCTGATCCCGATCTTCGCCGGCAAGATCCTCGGCGGCGGCCCCCACACGCTCGGCCTGCTGATGACGGCCTCCGGCGCCGGCGCCCTGCTCGCGGCGCTGTGGCTCGCCTCCCTGCGCTCGATCGCCCGTCTCAGCCGCGCCATCCTCGTCTCGACGGCCGGCTTCGGCGCGTCGCTGGCGGGCTTGGGATTCAGCCGCTCCGAGTGGCTGTCGTGCGCCGCTTTGTTCGCCGCCGGCTTCGGCTTCATGCTGCTCATGGCCGCCAGCAACACGATCATCCAGACCATCGTCGACGAGGACAAGCGCGGCCGCGTGATGAGCTTCCTGATGATGGCCATCCTCGGAACGTCCCCGCTGGGCAGCCTCGCCGTCGGCGTCGTGGCCGACAAGATCGGCGCCCCGGCGACCGTGATCGCGGAAGGAGCGTTCTGCGTCGTCGTCGCCTTCTGGTTCTCGGGAAAGCTCGACGAGTTCCACTCCGCCGTGCACCCCATCTACGCGCGCATGGGCCTGCTCCCCGAGGCCGCCCTGGCCGACGCCCCCGCGCCGATGACGGCGCCGAAGCGCTAGCCCGTCGCAAAACCGCGACGCGGGGCCGATGGCCGGCTCCGGGCCGCTCCTGCTATCCTCGCGGCGATGGAGGCTTCCTATTGGGCGAAGCACGGATCCGCGTGGCGGCTCGGCGGCCTGTCGCCGCTCGAGCTCGCGCGGCGCGTCGCGAGCCGCTTCGACCGCGACGAGATCTCCGACCGGGCGGCGGGCCTTTCGTACTACTTCCTCTTCTCGCTGTTCCCGCTGCTGATCTTCCTGACCGCGCTGTTCGGCCTTTTCTCGAGCGCCGAGCTCATGAACCGGCTGATGGACACCGCCGGCCGCGTCCTGCCGGGCGACGCCGCCTCCCTGCTGCGCAAGACTCTCCAGCAGGTCGCCTCCGGCGCGCGCGGCGGCTTCGCGTCGCTCGGCCTGCTCACTTCGCTGTGGACCGCGACGAGCGCCACGGACTCGCTGATCGTCGCGCTGAACAAGGCCTTCGAGACGCGCGCGCCGCGCGCGTGGTGGCGGCGCCGCCTCGTCGCCTTCGCGCTGACGATCGGCTTCTCGCTGGCGTCCATCGCCGCCCTGCTCGTGATCGGGTTCGGCGGCCCCGCCGCCGAGTGGACGCTCGCCCCGCTCGCGGCGTTCGCCGCCGTCGCGCTCGTCTACCGCTTCGGGCCCGCGGGACGCGCGGGCCGCCCCGTGGTGACTCCCGGCGCTCTGTTCGCCTTGGTCGCCTGGGGAGCGGCGTCGTACGGCCTGCGCGTGTACGTGGCCAAAGCCTCCAACTACAACGCCGTGTACGGCTCCATCGGCGCAGTGGTCGTCCTTCTGCTCTGGCTCTACCTCAGCGCGCTGGTCATCCTGACCGGCGCGGAGATCGACGCGGAGATCCAGCGCGCCGCGGACTGGTCCGCTCGCCGAGAAGACGCCTCATCGCCGGCAGGGCCTCGCGCTCGAACCACGGGTTCTTCGCCAGCCAGCCGTTATTCCGGCCGGACGGGTGCGGCAGGACGAGCAGGGGCAGGTAGTCGCGCCAGGCGCGGACGGTCTCGGTCAGCGTCGCCTTCCGCCGCGCGCCGAGATAGCGGTCGTGGGCATAGCGGCCGATGAGGACCTTCCGGATGCCGGGGCGCAGGCGGGCGAAGACCTCGCCGTGCCACAGAGGCGCGCACTCCGGACGCGGCGGCAGATCGCCGGTCGTCCCGGTCCCGGGGTAGCAGAAGCCCATCCCGACGAGCGCGACGCGCTCGGGATCGTAGAACCTCTCCCGCGGCAGGCCGAGCCAAGCGCGCAGGCGCTCGCCGCTCGCGTCGTCCCACGGGATCCCCGACGCGTGCACGAGCCGTCCCGGCGCGTGGCCGATCAGCGCGACGCGCGCGCCGCGGCCCGCCTGGATCACGGGGCGCGGGCCCAAGGGCAGGCCGCGGCAGGCCGAGCACGCGCGGATGCGCGCGAGCAGGCCTTCGAGCGGCTCCGGTGGAGACGGCGGCATGCGGGCTTCAGTGTAGCATCCCGCCGGCCGGACCGCCGGGCTAGAGGCGGGCGGGCTCGCGGTCGTGCTTCTTCATCGTCCGCTCGAGGCCCGACTTGAGCTCCTCGGCGTTCATGACCGGATAGAGCTCGACCTCGGCGCAGAGCTTCTCGAACAGCGGCTCGGCCACCTGCGGGATCTGCGTGGGGTCCTTGAGGTCGAAAACCATGATCGCCGTGCGCCGGCCCCGCTCCGGGTAGAAGTAGCTGGACTCGGGCTTGAGCTCCTGGATCAGGGCCTGCATGATCCGCGGGAGGCTCCCGTCCTTGATGGCCTTGTTGCCCTGCTCGACCGGCATCGTGATTTTCAGCAGCGTTCGCATGCGTCCTCCTTCATTGGTTCGGCTCGAAAAGGTTGAGGAACCGGTCCTCGTAATGCGAGAAGACGCCCAGGCGGTCGAGCTCCTTCTTGAGCAGGAACGCCTTCGTGCGGTCGCCGCGCGCCTCGAGGAAGAGCCGCTCGATGTGCTCGGTCTCCGACGGCGTCGGCGTTTTTTGAGGCGCCGGCTCCGGCGGCGTCTCCGGCGGCGTCTCCGCCGCCGGCTCGTCGCCGGAGGCCTGCCGCAGCGCTTGGTTCATGCGGTCGTAGAACTCGGAGACCTGGGCCTGCATCGTGCGTCCATAGTCCTCGAGCTCCTCGAGGTCCAGCGTCAGCCCGGCCAGCTCGCGGAAGACGCGCAGCACGGCCACCGCGGCGTTCGGGCACGGCAGCTGCGGGGCGATCGCGGGCATCTCGCCGAGCAGGCCGATCGCGGGCAGGCCGGCCTCGGCCGCGGCGGCGAGGGTCAGGCCGTTGAGGCCCGTGATCTCGCCTTCCGAGAGGACCGTGACGCCGTGGCGGCGCAGCTCGGCCAGCGTCGAGTTGTCCGAGGCGATGCCGTACGTCTGCGAGGGGCCGCTGGGCTCCATGTCCGTCGCCATCGCCGAGAAGGTGAAGACGCGCGTGACGCCCAGCGCCCGGCTCTCGGCGAGAAGGCGCTGGCTCAGAGCCAGCTTTCCCGTCGGCGGCTGGGCCTCGCCGAGGAAGACGACGATCTCGCGCTTTCCGTCCGGGTTCCGCCAGAGGAAAAGCCGGCTGCGCGGCAGGCGCGCGGCGTGCAGGAGGCCGCCGCTGACCTCCACGCTCTCGAGCTCGAAGAGATCCCGCGCCCGGAACTCCGCGACCTGGTGCATGCGGAGCTTGGACAGCAGATAGATCGCGGCGGTGGTCGCCACCTGGCCGAGCCCCGGCCAAGCCGCCACCAGCCACCGCTCGGGCGCCTCTTCCGTCACCGCGGCCGCCGGTAGGTCAGGTAGATGGGCCGGCCGCGCCGCGTGACGTCGAGGACCACGCCCTTCTCGAGGTCCGGCTCGGCGTGCTTCTTGGCGAAATCGGCGGCGTCGCGGGTCTGGCGGCCGTTCAACGACTGGATCAGGTCGCCGCGCTGAAGGCCGATCTCCTCCGCCCAGCTGCCGTCGTCGACGTCGAGGACGATGACGCCGGAGGCGCCGCGCGGCAGGCGGAAGCGCTCGTTGACCTCCCCGCCCGCGGTCTGGATGTGCGCGCCCATCCACATCGACGAACGGATCGCCTTCGGGCGCGGACCGGGCTCGGCCGCCTGCAGAGGACGCTCCGCGACGGTCAGCACGGCCTCGCGCTCCTTGCCCGCGCGGATGAGCTTGAGCGCGGCCTTCTTTCCCGGCAGGGTCTGCTCGACGGCCTTCACGAAGGCCCCGGGCGTCTTGATCTTGACGTCGTTGAACGCGACGATCACGTCGCCGCGGCGCAGGCCGGCCTCCGCCGCGGGGGAATCCTCGACGACGGAGTTGACCAGCGCGCCCTCCTGCCCGGGGACGCGGAACTGGCTCGCGAGGACGTCGTCCAGCGGCACGATCTCGACGCCGGCCCACCCGCGGATGATCCGGCCGCGCGCGATGAGCTCCTTCATGATCCGCGACGCTTGGTTCGACGGGATCGCGAAGCCGATGCCGCCCGAGACGCCCGAGGGGCTGAAGATCGCCGTGTTCACGCCGATCACGCGGCCGTCGATGTCGAGCAGCGGACCGCCGGAGTTGCCTTGGTTGATCGCCGCGTCCGTCTGGAAGAAGTCGCTGTAGTCGCGATCCTCGACGCGCACCGACTGGCGCAGGGCGGAGATGACGCCGACCGTGACCGTCTGCTCGAGCCCGAAGGGGCTGCCGACCGCGATGGCCCAATCGCCGATCTGGACCTTGTCGGAGTCCCCGAGCGAGGCGTACGGGAAAGGCCCGTCGCGCGCCTCGATCTTGAGCACGGCGAGGTCGCTGAAGGGGTCGGTCCCGACGATTTTTCCCCTGTACGTGCGTTCGTCGGGGTCCCGGACCACGACCCGGATCTCCTCCGCTCCGCCCACGACGTGCTCGTTGGTGAGCACGTAGCCGCTCGGATCCGTGATCACGCCGGAGCCGACGCCGGTGATGCGCCGCGTCTGCGGGCCGCGCTTGGCGCCCTGATCGCGCTGAGGGTCCCCGAACAAGCGCCGCAGCAGGTCCTCGGGATCCGACGCGTCCGCCTCGGGCTTGCGGAAGACGCTGTCGATGCTGACGACCGCCGGCCGGACGCCCGCGACGACCTTGCGGAACGACTCCTGGATGGCGACGGCCTGAGGCGCCGCCGCCGTGGTCGCCGCCGCGGCCGCTCCTCCCAGGAGCAGGAAGCACGCCGCCGCCGGCGCGGTCCTGGAGATCACCGAAGCGCCGCGCGGATGGGGGCGCCGAGCCGAAGGATGAAGAGATGCCTCATGCCGGCGATTGTGGCTCATCGCCCCCGTCCCGCGACACCGTGAGGCGGTCAAGAGTTTATGAAGGAGTCTTGACGCCGGTCCGCTTCCCGCCGGCGCGCGCCGCGCGGGCGCGGCGGACCGGCGGTTTTCGGACCTCGAAGGTCCGCAGGGTCCGGTCATGCCCCGAGAGAAAGCTCCGCGGATGCTGGCGACGCTTCGCCTGAAGCCATAGGCTCATAAGCGCCTCCCTCCCCCTATCCGCAGTATAGGCCCGGGGCCGCGCGCGCTCCAGCGCGGCGCGGTGAGGAAAATATGTCCCGCGTTTTTCGCTTGACGCGCGCCGGGCGTTATGTATAATTATTCATCGATATGAATAAATATGCAGGACGGGACGAGCGCAAGACCGCGCGGCAGTCCGCCATCCTCGAGGCGGTGTCCTCCGAGGAGATCGCGACGCAGAACGACCTCGTGAAGGCGCTGAAGAAGCGGGGCATCGAGGCCACGCAGGTCTCCGTCTCGCGCGACGTCGCCGAGCTCGGCCTGATCAAGGCCGGCGGCGCCTACCGCTCGGCGCCGGCCGAGGCCGGCGCGTCCGATCCCGAGCTCCCCCTGAGGACCTTCGTGCGCCGCGTCGCGGCCGCGGGGCCGAACCTGACCGTCGTGCGCTGCGACGCGGGCACCGCGCCGCGCGTCGGCCTCGTCCTCGACGAGCTCAGCCAGCCCGGACTCGCCGGCACGCTCGCCGGCGACGACACCGTCTTCGTCGCTTCGGACTCCGCCGCCGCCCAGAAGCGGCTGATCGACTTTCTTCGCTCGAGGATGACCAACCCATCATGAAAAAACCACTGATCGTGCTCGCCTTCAGCGGCGGCCTGGACACGACGTTCTGCGCGCTCTGGCTGCAGAAGGAGGCCGGCGCCGACGTCGTGACCGTGACCGTGGACACCGGCGGATTCTCGCCCGAGGAGCTGGCCGCGATCGCGGAGCGCTCCCGATCGCTCGGCGCGCTCGAGCACCGGACCATCGACGGCCGCGCCGAGGTGTTCTCGCGCTTCGCCGTGCCGCTGATCCAGGGCAACGTCCTCCGCGGCCGCGCCTATCCCCTCTCGGTCGCGGCCGAGAGGGTGCTGCAGGCCGAGGTCGTCGCGCGCGTCGCGAAGGAGCTCGGCGCCGACGGCGTGGCGCACGGCTCGACCGGGGCCGGCAACGACCAGGTGCGGTTCGACGCGGTCTTCCAGGTTCTTTTGCCGAAGGTGAAGGTGCATACGCCGATTCGGGATCTGGGACTTTCGCGGCAGCAGGAAACGGAGTATCTCGCCAAGTTCGGGGTGCCGGTGCCGGCGAAGACGGTCTCGTACTCGGTCAATGCCGGGCTTTGGGGAACGACGGTCGGCGGCGGGGCGACTCACGACCCGTGGTCGGAAGTTCCGGATTCGGCCTTCCCGTCCGCCTCGGAGAAGGCTCCCGCCGAAGGCCAAAACGTCGTGATCGGGTTCGAGAAAGGAGTCCCCGTCTCTCTCGACGGGAAGAGGCTCGACGGAGTGGCGCTGGTCCAGGCCCTGCATTCGCTCGGACGGGCCTATGCGGTCGGACGAGGCATCCATATGGGAGACACGATCCTCGGCATCAAGGGACGCATCGCCTTCGAGGCGCCGGCTCCGCTCATGCTCATCGCGGCCCACAACGAGCTCGAGAAGCTCGTCCTCACGCGCTGGCAGGCGTTCTGGAAGAACTCCATCGCGGAGTTCTACGGCCAGATGCTCCACGAGGGTCTCTACTTCGACCCGGTCATGCGCGACATCGAGGCGATGATCTCCTCCAGCCAAGAGACGGTCGCCGGCGAGGCCCGCCTGCGCCTGCGCGCGGGCCATTTCGACGTGACGGGCGTGAAGAGCCCGTTCAGCATGGTCGCCGGCGCCGCCACGTACGGCGAGACGACGAAGATGTGGACGGGGCCCGAGGCCGCGGGCTTCGCCAAGCTGCACGCCCTGCCGATGACGCTGGCCGCGCGGGCGCGCGGCGAGAAGGTGCCGTCATGAAAGTCACCCTCGACAAGATCGCGTCCGTCACGCGCAACGCGCGGATCCCGCGCGAGGTCCTGCTCTCCGACGAGATCTGCGCGCGGGAGGGCATGGTGCTCGCGGTGCGCATCCACGGGACCAAGACCGTCTACAACCACCTCGAGGACGTGCACGGCCGCATGATCGGACTCAACGACGGCGACGTGATCGCGGCCGTGCTCGGCTCACGCCGGGCCCTGCGCGGCTACGCGGGCGTGGTGCCCGAGTCGATCTCGGTCGGGGACCGGCTCGACGTGCTGAACCTGGGCGGGGTCATCGGGCGCTGCACGTCGGTGAACCTGGAGCTGGGCAAGCCCCTCCAGGCCGAGGTGCTCGGCCAAATCCTCGCTTTCCCGCACCTCGGCGAGAGATTGGGCGTACCCGCGTCGATCAAGACGGGCGCCGTGCCGTGGGCGGATCATCTGGAGAAATCGGCGCCGATCGTCTACGTCGCGGGCA
>DATNGC010000007.1:0-17705 GCA_035606075.1 Elusimicrobiota bacterium | reverse complement strand
ACGACAGCGTCGTCCCCGTCTCGTACGCGCCCGTCGCGCTCTGCGCCGGGCGGTGGACGTAGGAGCGGCGCTTCCAGCCCAACTTGAGCGTCGCCGTGACCGGGCGGCGCACGGGACCGATGATCAGGGACGCCGAGGGCTCCGCGCGCCACTCGAGCCAGTCGTAGAAGCCGGGAAGGAATTGGCCGCGCGAGGCGTCGTAGCCGTTCTGGTTCGACGAGTTCGCCGTCAGCCCGACCTCCAGGCCGCCGAGCGCGCGCAGGTCGGCGTTCCAATCGTGCGGCATGCGCAGGGCGAGGGACAGGTCGGTGAGCACGTCCGAGCGCACGTCGGGCGTCAGCTGGCCTCCCTCGTCGACGACGCGCTGGTTCGCGAAGCGCGACCAGACCACGCCGGCCTTCCCTTCGGCCGCCAGGCGCTGGCCGAGGGCCGCGTCGCCGGCGAGCAGGAACTGATAGCCCTCGCGGTCGAGCGCGCGGTCGCCGACGAGCTCGCGCGCGAGCGGCTGTCCGGCGAACTGGAACGCGGCCTGGCTCTCGAGCGTCGTGTAGTTCGGGTAGTCGGCCTTGAACCAGTTCGCGCCGGCGCGCAGCGAGTGCGGCTCGTCGGTCAGCAGCTCGACCTCGCCGCCGACCGTGACGCGCCGCTGGTCGAAGAGCCCCTGCCCCCAGGCCTCGTCGGGCGTCTCCTTCAGGAACTGCGCGTCGTACGACATGAACGGCTTGAAGCGCCAGCGCGAGGCGGGGTCGCCGTACACGCCGCGCAGGCCCGCGCGCGCCTCCAGGCTCTGCTGGGAGACGGTCGCCGTGCCGAGCACGTCCGTCAGGCGACGCGTGCCCTCGTAGACGCCGCGCGCCGAGGGCAGGACCGACCACTCGTCGCTGAGGCGCACGGCCGGCGCGAGGGACGCGTCGACGTTGCCCGTGAACCCGCCGCTGCGGCCGTCGAACGTGTGCAGGCCGCCCAGCGCCGTGATGCCGCCGATCGGGACCCACTCGAGAGCGAGCGAGGGGAGCGCGCACGCGAGCAGCAGGGCCATGAGGGCGCCGCGCTTCACTGGAGGCTCCTCGGCTCGCTGCGCACGCTCGGCGTGCCCACGACCGGCGTCTCGAAGAGGACGCGCGCCGAGAGGAGCACGTCGATGGAGCGCCCGCCGAACTCGCTCGCGCCGACGCTCTGCTGGAAGACGGAGCGCAGCATGCCGGTCTGCAGGCCGGAGCCCGAGGTCGCCCCGCCGAACGCGGCCTGCGGGACGACGCCGCCTCCGGCCGAGACGGCGCGGTTGTCGACGGTGATCGAGGTGCCGGCCGCGTCCTGGTAGGACGTGAGGACCTGCTGGCGCGCGGAGCCGGCGTCCGGGAAAGTCGCGTTCGTCGTGAACACGGACAGCGGCGTCGCGAGCGCGGCCCCCGTCAGAGGGTCGTTCGTCGTCGAGGCCGTATAGTCGGACTGGCTCTGGATGTTCGCGCCGGTCAAGCCGCTCTTGAGAATCCCGTCGGAATACAGGCCGTAGCGGTCGAAGAGGACCTTGTAGACGGCCTGGCCGGCGACGTTCTTGAAGGAGTCGGTCGCGGGATCGTACAGCGTCGCCACGTCGTCGAGCGGGTCGGCGTTGGCGTTGAGGTCCACCTGATGGCCGCCGGCGCCCGAGGAGACGAGCGTGTCGACGCCGTTGGAGGACGTCGCCGTGAAGGCGGTCAGCGTCCAGGGCGCGGCCGCGCCCGCGCTGCCGGGGAGGATCGCGAACACCGGGGCCAGGTTCTTGGGCAGGGCGGCGTCGAAGACGCCGGTCCAGGAATAGTACGAGAGGCCCCCGTCGCGGCGTCCGTTCAAGGCCACGAACGTGAAGCTCGTCGGGGAGGTCCGGACGACGAACTGCTCGGCCCGGACGCGGCGGCCGGCGGCGTCGGTGAGCACGCGCCCCTGCTCGTACTCCTCGCGGCGCTCCTCGCCGGACACGACGGCCTGCAGCGCGTCGCCGTCCCGGTCGAGCGCCAGCTCGCGGCGCATCCGGCCGGCGAAGTCCTCCCGCCGGGCGCGCGCCGGCGAGGGGATCTGGGTCGGCTCGTGCAGGCCGGCGAGGTCGGTCTCGACGCGCTCGCCGCCGCTCAGGCGCAGGACGCCGCCGCGCAGGTCCTCGACCGCGACGAGGCCGTCCTCGACCTGGAACACCGCGCTGCCGCCGCCGCCGACGGTCGCGCGCCAGGCCGCGCTCTCGCTGCGGGCGCGGGCCGCGCCGGTCGGCGTGCGCAGCTCGAGCGGGCGCCCGCCCAGCGCGCCGGCGCGCAGCCGCGCGGAGCCGAACGCCAGGTTGACCGCCGAGCCGCCGCGGACCGTCTCGTCGAGCGAGACCTGGGTGTTGCCCCCCGCCTCGAGGACCGCCCCGCCGTCGAGGGCGAGGACGGCGCGGGCGTTGAACCCCGTGCGCACGGCGTCCCCGGGCGCGAGGCGGCGGGGAAGGGCCCCCGCCGGCCGCCAACGGTCGGAGCCCTCCGGCCGGACCTGGACGAGGCCCGACGTCTCCCGCAGGACGGCGCCGCCGCCGTCGGCCGCCCGCACGGCGGGCGCCGAGGCGACGAAAGCGACTATAAGGATAAATCGCCGCATTCGTTCCCAGTTTATCAGGCGCCGGGGCGGAGCTGGCGGCGATTTTGTTACGAAATTCGCCTGGTTAGGACATGCTAAAATCCTATCCATGTCCCAGGACTTAGCCCGCCTCTTCGCCGCTCCGCTCGTCGACGCCTTCCACCGGGTCGCGGGAGCCCTGGCCTCCCTGGCCGCCGCCGCCCTGCTGCTGCTCATCGGCCTTTTCACGGCCCGCCTGGCGCGAGCGCTGATCGAGACCGGCATGAGCCGCATCCGCCTCGACGAGCACACGAGCAAGGCCGGCGTCAACGAGCTCTTCGCGCGCCTAGGCCTCGGCAAGTCGCCGACGGCGGTCGCGTCCTTCGCGGTCTACTGGTTCATCCTCGTCGTGTTCATCGTCTCGGCCGCGAACGCGCTGAACATGACGGTGGTCTCGGACCTCCTCGAGCGCTTCGCCCAGTTCCTCCCCGCGCTCGTGGCGGCGGTGCTGATCCTCTTCGGCGGCCTGCTGTTCGGGCGGCTGATCTCGCAGGTCCTCTCCAACGCGGCGACGGCCAACTCGATCCGCGGCGGCGGCGCCGTGGCGGCCGGCGGCTACGTGGTCATCGTCGGCTACGCGGCGATCGGCGCCCTCCAGCAGCTCGGCGCCCAGCCCCAGCTCATCCTGTCCGCCGCGCAGATCCTGCTCGGCTCCGTGGGGCTGGCCCTGGCGATCGCCTTCGGCCTCGGCGCCAAGGACATGGCGGCCGATTGGCTGCGCGAGCTGCGCCGCAAGTCCTGACCATGGCCAAGATCCTGATCGTCGACGACGAGCCGGCGATGGTGACGCTGATGCGCTTCGTCCTCGAGAAGTCCGGCCACAAGGTCGCCGAGGCGCATCACGGCCTCGAGGCGCTCGCCGCGCTCGGCGTCCAGCCCGACGATCCCGGCGCCGGCCTGCCCGACCTCGTCCTGCTCGACGTGATGATGCCCGTCATGGACGGGCTCGCCGCCGCGCAGGCGATGAGCCGCCACCCGCGCGCCTCGAAGGTCCCCATCCTGGTGGTCACCGCCAAGGGCGACCTGCGCCCGCTGTTCGAGGCGCTGCCTCAAGTGGCCGGCTTCTTCCAGAAGCCCTTCGACCCCAAACAGCTCCGCGAAACCGTGGCCCGCGTCACCGGCGCGGCGGCTTAGCCTCCTCCGGACGCAGAACGGCCCCGGGGCGGGTCCGAGCCTCGGGGCCGTCCGGTCCTGCCGTGCTACTTGCCGTGCTCGAGCTCGACGCGCACGCGGGCCACGCCGGTCTCCTCCGTCTGCCCGTCGGCGAGCATCGCGCGGGCGATGATCTCGTGGCGGCCGGACATGTAGTTCGCCCAGTCGAACCAGAAATGACCGCCGGCCTTGCGGCACTCGCGCCACGGTCCGCCGTCGATGGACACCTCGACGACCTGCGTCTCCGGGGACGCGGAGAAGCGAAGGGTGTAGTGCGGCGAGGTCACGACCTCCATGCCCTTCGGGTAGTCCAGCTGCACGGGAGCTTCGACCGTCACGTTTCTTGCCATTTTCATTTCTCCTAGAATTGCGGCGCGCGGAGTTCCGCGCCCTCGAATTTCCAAGAGCATTCTAGCGCGGGGAATTCGGACGGACCATGACGGCGCGGTCACGCTTTTTCGACGAGCTCCCGGCGGTGCCGCCGGTACTCGGCCGCCGGCACGGGCAGGTACAGCCGCGCCCCGGCGAAGCCGCCGAGCGCGGCCGCCCACGCCTGGGCGAGGAGCGTGAGGAACATGAACACCCCGGACGCCGCGACGGTCATCGCGCCGCCGAGCGACGCCGCGGGGAAGTACAGCGCCGTCAGCGCCGAGACGGCCCACGACACGAGCCCGAAGATCACGCCGTCGGAGCGGCGCCCGCTGTCCGACAGCCGGCTCGCGATCCAGCCGCCCAGGAAGAAGGCCGGCAGGCTCGCGCCGAGCGTCCACCAGGCGCCCGCCGGAACGGCTCCGGACGTCACCGAGCTCGGGATCGCGGCGGCGGCGGCCGCGGGATAGTAGCCGAGGCCGAGGCCGAGGATGTCGAGGCTCGCCAGGACCGCGACGGTCAGCGCGGAGCCCGCCAGCACGGACGACCAGCGCACGCGCGGGCCCGAAGCCGCCGGATACGCGGGATATTCCATTTCTCTCATAAGAGCACCCCCTTCGATCCCAGTATAACAGCGGGGCTCTCGACGAGAAAAAGCGGCGCGGTGACGGGCGCGCAACGGATTCGCGACGGCGGCTAGGAGGCGGGCTGGGCGCGGACGGTGAAGAAGAAGCTCGAGCCGCGCCCTTCCGCGCTGACGGCCCAGACCCGCCCGCCGTGGGCCTCGACGATCTTGCGCACGATGTGCAGCCCGAGGCCGGTCCCCGGCGCGCTCTTGCGCGCGATCTTGAAGAAAGGCTCGAAGATCCGCGGGAGCTTGGCGCGCGGGATGCCGTGCCCGTTGTCGGCGATCTCGACCTCGATCCAGCGTCCCTTGGCGCGGGCGCGGACCTTGATCCAGCCTCCGTGCCTCCCGTATTTGATGGCGTTGCCCATCAGGTTCTCGACGACCTGCATGAAGCGCGGCCGGTCCACGCGCGCGACGAGCGACCGCGGGATCGCCAGCGAGACGCGGATCCCGCCCGCGCGGGTCAGCGAGCCGACGCTGCGGACGTAGTCCGCCAGGAAGACGCCGAGCGGCACGGGCTCGAGCTTGAGCTTCGCCTCGCCGGCGTCGAGCGCCGACAGCGCGAGCAGGTCCTCGATGAGCCAGCCCAGCCGGTCGGCGTGGCGCTCGATGATGCGCACGAACGCGCCGCGGTTCTTGCGGTCGAGGAGCCCGCCCTTGCGCAGCGTCTCGGCGAAGCCCTTGATGGCCGAGACCGGCGTGCGGAACTCGTGCGAGACGTGCGCGACGAACTCCCTCTGCAGGCGCTCGCTGCGCCGCTGGAGCTCCTCGACTTTGCGGCGCGCGGTGATGTCCTGCGAGAACACGAAGATGCCGGCGACCTTCCCGGCCTCGTCGCGCTGCGGGAACTTGTCGGTCTCGAACCAGCGCCGGCCCGATTTCGTCTCGATGGTCTCGATGATCCCGAGCTTGGGCCGGCCCGTCGCGATCACCTCGCGGTCGTCGGCGCGGTACTTCCGGGCGTCGCCCGGGTACAGCTCGTCGACCAGGCGCCCCTCGACGTCCGAGCTCTCGAGCCCGAGCGAGCGGGCGACGGCCTGGTTGCAGCGCAGGATGCGGTTGTCGGTGTCCTTGTACCAGATCAAGGCCGGCACGGCGTCGAGGACCAGCTGGAGCTCCTCGCGCTCGCGCCGCAGCGCGCGCTCGACGATCGCCCGCTTCGTCACGTCGAGGATGAAGCCGCGGACGAACGAGGCCTTCCCGGCTCGGCGCTCGACGAGCCCGTGGCTCTCGAGCGTCAGCACCCGCCGGTCCGTCGGACGGATGAAGCGGAACGTCGAGGAGAAGCGTCCGCCCAGGCGGATGGCGCGCTCGACGCGCGCGCGGTGGGCGGCCTCGTCGGCGGGATGCGCGTGCGACGCCACCGTGAAGCTCGGCAGGCGGCCCGACGAGAGGCCCAGGACGCCGCGGGCGTTGCGGGACAGCCGGAGGACCCCGGCGGAGAGGTCCCAATCGAAGGTGACGATGCGCGCCGATTCGAGCAGCGGCGCGAACCTCTTCTGAAGAGGGAACGGCCGCTGTGTCGATTTTGTCATCCCGCGTGGAAAGCTTAGCTGAGCCGCGCGCGCCCGTCAAGGCTCGGCTAGCGGGAAGGAGGCGGCACCGCGGCCGGGCGGCGCGTCGTCTTGGGAGGCCGCGACAGCTTGATCATCGGAAGAGACCGGGCGGCGCCGCTCGGCTCCGGCGCGTAAGGCTGCCCCGGGCGATCGACGTCGGGGCCCGCGCCGAGGGCGGGATCGATCATGGGCCGGGCGGCGGCGTCCCGGCGCGCGAAGGCCTGCCGGACGACGAACGCGCCCAAGGCCAGGACGGCGACGACGACGGCGGCCTCGAGCGCCTTTTTCATACGCGTCCTAGTCCAAGTAGTCCCGCAGCGACTTGCTGCGCGACGGGTGGCGCAGCTTGCGGATGGCCTTGGCCTCGATCTGGCGCACGCGCTCGCGGGTCACGCGGAAGATGCGGCCCACTTCCTCGAGCGTGCGCGGGTAGCCGGAGTCGATGCCGAAGCGCAGCTTGATGATCTTGGCCTCGCGGTCCGTCAGGGTCGACAGCACCTTCTCGATCTCCGCGCGGCGCAGGAACGTGCCGGCGGAGTTGGACGGCGCCGCGGTCGTCTTGTCCTCGATGAAGTCCTCGAGGTAGCTGTCCTCGTCCTCGCCGATGGGCGTCGCCAGCGAGACGGGCTCCTGCATGATCTTCAGGACGTTCTTCACCTTGTCCATCGAGATGTGCAGGGAGCGCGTGTACTCTTCCAGGCTCGGCTCGCGGCCGAACTCCTGGCGGTAGCGGCGCGTGACCTTGGTGAGCTTCGAGATCAGCTCCTTCATGTGCACCGGGATGCGGATGGTGCGGGCCTGGTCGGCGATGGCGCGGTTGATCGACTGCCGGATCCACCACGTCGCGTAGGTCGAGAACTTGAAGCCGCGCTTGTACTCGAACTTCTCGACGGCCTTCATGAGGCCGAGGCCGCCCTCCTGGATCAGGTCGGAGAGCTCGAGGTTGGAGTTCACGTGCTTCTTGGCGATCGAGACCACGAGGCGCAGGTTGGCGCGGATCAGCTTGAGCTTGTCGACGAGGATGACTTCCTCGAGGTTCACGACGCGGTCGTTGAGCTCGATGAACTTGTCGATCGGGATCGGCAGGGTGTTCTGGATGCGCTGGAGGCGGTCGACCACGGCGTCCATGTTCTCCATGGCCGCCTCGACGGCGGTCGTCGCGTAGCCGGTCTTGGCCTTGAACGCGGCCTCGCGCATCTTGCCCTTCCTCACCTGGGCGAAGTAGGTCTTCATCTCCTCGTGCGAGCAGCCGTAGCGCTTGGTGTAGCGCTCCATCTCGTCGCGGCACTCGTCGATCTTGGCCGCCAGGTTCTTGATCTTGTTGGTCAGGCGCTTGATCTTGTCCTGGTTGAGGTTGAGGCTCACGATGCGCGCGATGACCTGCTTGTTGATGCCCTCGATCTTCTTCTGGAGCTTGATGCGGCGCTGGGGCTTGAGCTTGGGGTTCTCGAGCTTCTGGCGCACGACGGCCATCTGCTTCTCGGCGCGGGTGATGAAGGTCGCGACGGACTTCATCTTGCGGCGCATGCCGGCGAGCTCCGCGTTGGTCTTGCGGCCGCGCGGCATGAGCTCCTTGGGCGTCATCTCCTGCTGCTCGATGAGCGTCTCCCACGAGCGGATCTCGCGCATGGTGACGGGCGACTCGAGGACGAGCATCCGGAGCTCCTTCTCGCGCTCGCGGACGTTGCGCGCCAGCGTCACCTCCTCCTCGCGGTTGAGCAGGGGCACGCGGCCCATCTCGGAGAGGTACATGCGGATGGAGTTGGAGATGTCCGACGAGCCGCCCCAGTCCTCGGCGAAGCGTTCGCGCGCGGGAGTCGGGCGCTCGGCCTCGGGCTTCTTGCGGTCGACGAGCTCGATGCCCAGGTCCTCGAGCGCGGTCATCAGCTCGTCGACCTCCTCCGACTTCATGTTCGCCACGGAAACCGTGCGGCTGATCTCCTCCAAGGTCAGGTAGCCGTGCTCCTTTCCGAGGTCGATCAGATTCTTCATCGCCTGGCTCGTCTGGATCGCCATAACTCTCCTTGCGTCAGCGCTTCGTGCCCTTCAGCTCCACGACGAGGCGCTTGTACTCCTCGTGAAGTCCCGGATCGACGGTGCGTCCGCTGAAAACGAGAGGCTCGAGCTCCTTGAGCCGCCTCTGCCGCGCGCGCTTGTCGAGCAGGGCGCGCAGGACTCCCGCCGGGTCGTCGTAGCCCAGCTCGTCGGCGAGCAGGCGCGAGGCGACGGCGGACTCCGCCGGCGGCAGCGCGCCCAGCAGGCGCGGGCCCCAGCTCTTGTCGTACGGCTCGACGCCGCGGAGGTTCAGAAGAATGAGCCGCGCGGCGCCGGAATCGAGGGCGTCCTCGGGCGTGTCCTTCGCCGACGCGGGCGTCTTGAAGAGCACGCCGAGCAGCTGCAGGTCGTGCGCCGGGACCTCGGCCGCTTGGACGGGCTCGCGGCGGACGGGCGCCGCCGGCGTCGGAGCGTTCGCCGGCGCTCGGCGCGCCTGCGGGACGGACTTGCCGCCCGACCTGCGCAGGGAGTCCTCGTTGACGCCCAGGCGCGACGCCAGGCGCCGCACCCACTCGTCCTTGAGCACCTCGTCGGGGCACTGGGCGATGGTCGAGAGGACGTCCTTGGCGACGGCGGACTTGCTCTCCGGCGTGAGCTCTCCGGCGCGCTTGATCAAGAGCTCGGTCTTGAACGCGACCAAGTCGACGGCCTCGTCCAGGGCGGCCTCGAGCGCGGGCAGGCCCTTCAGGTGCAGGAGCTCGTCGGGGTCCTTCCCCTCCGGCACGGTCGCCACGCGCACCGCGAGGCCGTTGGCCAGCGCCACCTCGGCGCCGCGCACGGCGGCGGTCTGTCCGGCCGCGTCGGCGTCGAACATCAGGATCGCGGAGTCGGCGTAGCGCTTGATCAGGATCGCGTGCTCGGGCGTCAGCGCGGTGCCCAGCGCGGCGCACGCGGTCTTGAGGCCGTGCTGGTGCGCGGCGATCACGTCCATGTAGCCTTCCATCATGTGCGCGCGGCGTCCCTTGCGGATCGCGGCGGCGCCCTCGAACAGGCCGTACAGGACGCGGCCCTTCGAGAACACGGGCGACTCGGGCGAGTTCAGGTACTTCGGCTCGCCGTCGCCGAGCGTGCGGCCGCCGAAGCCGATCACGGCTCCCTTGGCGTCGCGGATCGGGAACATGAGGCGGTCGAAGAAGTAGTCGCGCAAGGTCCCCTCGGCGCGGCGCGCGGCGAGGCCGGCTTTCAGGAGGATCTCCTCCTCGAACCCTTTTTTTAGAGCGGCCTGGACGAGGTTGCCCGAGCGCGGGGCGTAGCCGAGCTGGAAGCCGTCGACCGAGGACTTATTCAGATGTCGCGAAGCGACGTACTTGCGCGCGGGCTCGGCCGACGGGTCCTTCATCAGAATCTCGTGATAGTGAGAGGCGGCGAATTCCAGCGCCTCCTTCATGCGCAGGCGCAGGCGGTCGTCCTGGCTCAGCGTCTTGGAAGCTTCGATCTTCACGCCGACCCGCTCGGCCAATTTTTCCGCGGACTCGACAAACGTGAGATATTCGGTCTTCATCACGAAAGAGAAAGCGTCGCCGCCCTCGCCGCAGCCGAAGCAGTGGAAGGTCTGGCGCTCGGGGCTGACGATGAACGAGGGCGTGCGCTCCTGGTGGAACGGGCAGCGGCCCTTCATGTTGCGTCCGGCGCGGGTCAGCTGGACGAGCTCGCCCACGAGCTCGACGATGTCGAGCCGCGAACGAATCAACTCCAGCGTTTCCGGCGCGATCATGGCCACGTCGACAACCTCCGCCGTCGTCACGGGAAAAGCGAGTCCGCGCCGGCCACAATGGGCCGGCGCGGACCCTATTCGGCTGTTTAGGGGACGCGGCGGCGCTTGGCGCGGCGCATCTTGCGGCGGGCCTCGGCGGCCTTGAGCTTGCGCTTCACGGCCGGAGACGCGTAGTGCTCGCGGCGCTTGACTTCCTTCAGCACGCCGTTGCGCTCGCACTCGCGCTTGAAGCGGCGCAGCGCCTCTTCGAGCCCTTCGCCTTCTCGCAGTTTAATGAAAACCATTCAGAAATTCACCACCTTTCCGCTGCACGGACGTTCTAAGATGATCAACCCGGAGGCCATTCCATCGGCCGTCCGCCCAAAAGATGATAATGCAGGTGCGCCACCGTCTGCCCGGCGCCGCGCCCGTCGTTCGTCACGAGGCGGAACGACGAGAGCTTGGCCGCCGCCGCGAAGCGGCACGCCACGCGCTGCAGGTGCCCCAGCAAGGCCGCGTCGGCGTCCGTCGACGCGGAGAGGGCCCCGAGGTGCTTCTTCGGGACCACCAGCACGTGCGTCGGAGCCTGGGGGTTGACGTCCTTGAAGACGAGCGCTTCGTCGTCCTCGTGGACGATCTGGGCGGGAATCTCGCGTCGGACGATCCGGCAGAACAGGCACTGATCCATCAAGTCTCGCCGGAAATTATAGCCGTATAGGACCGAGTCGGCAAGGCCCCCCGGAACCTTCGAAAGATCGCATATTCAGGGAAGATAGCAGGCCGCTCGCCCGTCCGCGAGGGGCTTTCGCCCCAGGAGCGCGCTGGGCCTAAAGGGGTGCATACATGCTGTGTCCGGACACAGGATGTCGCATGCCCCCTTGGGAAAACGAGTCATAAAGCAGGAACAGCAACGGCCCGTCCATCCGTCCGCAGCTCCGAAATACAAACGCGAGTGAGGCCGCGCTCGGAAACGCCGCCTAGGACCACATTCAGGAAATCCTCGGTCAGCCCGTCCCGGCCGGAAATCTCGGGAGCGATGATGCGCTCCTGGCCGACGACGCGGGCGGCGTGCGCGGCTCGGCGCGAGCGGTCGAGGGCGTGCCAGGCGTCCGAACGCGCCGAGACGACGCGCGGACTCGGCGCCTTCAGGCACGCAGCCGCGGTCCCGGGGCGGGACGAATAGCGGAAGACGTGGAGGCCGTCGAACTTCAGGTCCTCGACGAACCGAAGCGACTGATCATGTTCTTCTTCCGTTTCGCCGGGGAAGCCGGTGATGATGTCGGTGAACAGCGCTCCCAGCGGCACGGCTTCGCGGTAGGATGAAACACGCCGCTGGTAGTAGTCGGGCGAATACCACCGCCCCATCCGTTTCAAGACCGTCGCGGAGCCCGACTGCAGCGGCAGATGCAGCGACGGGCACAGGCGCCCGCCCGAAGTCGCCATCAGCGAGAGCAGCCGATCCGTCGCGTCGGTGACTTCGAGCGACGACAGCCGGATCCGAAAGTCCCCCGGCACGTCGAGCAGGCGCGCGACAAGGCCGCCGAGATCGACGCGCGCTCCTTCCGGCGTCCGCCACAGGTACCGGCCCAGCCGGATGCCGCACAGCACGATCTCGGGCACGCCGGCGGCGGCGAGCGCGCTCACGCTCTCGAGCAGCTCCGGCAGGGGCACGACGCTCAGCGCCGGGCGGATCGACGGGATCGTGCAGTACGCGCAGTCCATGTTGCAGCCGTCCTGGACCTTGAGGAACGCGCGGCTGCGGCCCGACACCGACGGCAGGGCGGCCTCGGGGGGCGCGGGCGAGCAGCCGAACATCGCGGGGATCGACGCCTTCGCGTCGTTGCCGACCAGCACCGCGTGAGGCGCGGCGCCCTTCACGAGCTCCGGGTCGCGCGTGGCGAGGCAGCCCGTGACCACGAGCCGCGCGGCCGGATTGCGCCGCGTCACGCGGCGCAGCAGCGCCAGCGCCTCGCGGTCGGCCTCGGCCGTGACGGTGCACGTGTTGACCACGCACACGTCCGCGTCCTCGAAGCCGTCCGCCTCCGTCGAGCCGCCGGCGAGAAGAGACGCCTTCAGGCTTTCCCCTTCCGCCTGATTGACGCGGCAGCCGAACGTCTTGACCCAGGTCTTAATGCGAGGCGCCGTCCTTCCACCATTGGCCGTCGCCGGCCGGAGCCTTCTCGCCGGGAGCGCCGCGGGCGCCCGAAGCCTTCAGCACGCGGGCGATCTCGTCGTAGCCGCCGGCCGTCGCGGCCGACAAGGGCGTGCGTCCGTCGTTGGCGGCCGCGTTTACGTCCGCGCCCGCGCTGATCAAGGTCTGGATCACCGGCAGAGACCCGCTCGCCGAGGCCAGCAGCAGGGCCGTCGCGCCCGCCGGATTGCGCGTGTCCACGCTCTCGCCGCGGCCCAGCGCGTCCTGCACGCCCTGAAGGTCGCCGCGCGCGGCGGCGGCGAGCAGGTCGAGCTGGAACGGGCGCACGGTCGAGTCCGTGTACGCGGGCTGAGCGGCCCCCATCATGCCGAAACCCGATCGCTGCTCTCCTTGAGGCTGCGCGGCCATCATGCCTCCGCCCGTCGCGCAGCCCGTCGCGCCGAGAAGGGCGCACGCGAACGCCAGGATCGCCGCTTTCATCATTGAATTCCTCCGACCTCGGCCTTCAGGTTCTCAAGGCTCGGCCAATGCACGTACAGGAACGACCAGAACAGCGCCGCGGGAACGAGATCGATCCAGTACGCCGGGTAGGCGCGCAGGACGCCGTTCTGGCAGGCGATGAAGAACGTCACCGCGCCGAGCAGCGCCCCGCCCTCGCGCGTGACGGAGCGGACGATGAAGGCCTTCTGGACTTTCATGTTGACGTCCGCCGCGACGGCGCCGGCGATCATCTTCTTCCAGAGGAGCTCGGACGCCACGATCGTCGCGAGCGCGTAGCCCGCGGAGACGATCGTGAGCAGGTTGATCAGCTGGAGCGACCGCGGCGTCGGCACCGCCTCGGCCGAGCGCGCGTAGAAGACGACCGAGACGAGCGCGATCAAAGCGATGCCCAAGCCCATCGCGACCGCGAGGAAGCGCAGGGTGCGCGCCATGCCGTCGTCGAGAGCTTCGGCGGCCGCGCTCACAAGGCCCCGAACTCGTACTGCACGAGGGTGATCGCCGCGGCGGCGGCCGTCTCGGCGCGCAGGATGCGCGGGCCCATGCCGAAGACGACCGCGCCGTCGGCCTCCGCGAGCTCGACTTCCTCCTCGCTGAAGCCGCCCTCGGGCCCGATGAAGAGGTGCGCGTCGAGCGCGTTCGCGCCGCGCTTCTGGTCCGCCTCGCGCAAGGCCAGCCGCAAATGGTCGGCCGCGACCGCGCCTTTCATGCCCTCATAAGCGAGGAGGATCAGCCCCTTGTCCTTCGCCGCGCGCATCGCGTCGCGGAACTGCGCAGGCTCGCGCACCGGCGGCAGCTCGGCGCGGCCGCACTGCTTGGCCGCGGCCATCACCACGCGCCCCCAGCGGTCGGCCTTGCTCTTGGCGCGGTCGTCCTCTCGAAGGAGCACCACGGTGCGCGGCGTGAGCAGAGGCGTGATCGAGGCGGCGCCGAGCTCGACGGCCTTCTCGAGCGCGTAGTCCCAGTGGCTGGCCTTGAGCAGGCCCAGGTAGAGGTGCAGGCGCACCGCGGCGCGCGCGTCGTCGGCCTTCAGCGTCGCGGTGAGCTTGCCGCTCACCGTCCCGTCCGCCGCGACGTCCTCGATGATCCCCTCGAAGCGCCCGCCCTTGCCGTCGAAGAGGGCCAAGGACTGGCCCTTGCCGTAGCGCAGGACCTTGGTGACGTGGAAAGCCTCGGGGCCGGTCAGGCGGAAGGACTTCTGCTGGATGTCCTCGGGCGCGATGAAGAATTGGGGCATGGGCGGGAACCTCTGGCCCGATTCTAGCAATAGACCGGCCTGCCGGAGTAAGGCGGCCAAAGAATAAGCACCCCCTCTGAGTCGTGTCTATTTTTATAGACACTATTTGAAGGGTATCAATGACCTCAAATCGCGGCTCACGAGAGCTAGTCCTTTCCGAAGATGCGCCCGAAGACGCCGCCCTCGCCCTTGTGCCCGTGCCCGTGCTCGCCGTGGAACGTCTTGTGCAGCTCCTCGAGCAGCTCGCGCTGGCGCGCGGTGAGCTCCTTGGGCACGTCCACGCGCACCGCGACGAGCAGGTCGCCGCGGCCGCGCCCGTGAAGCTTGGGCATCCCCTTCTCGCGCACGCGGAAGGTCGCGCCCCCCTGTACGCCGGCCGGGATCTTGACCTTCACCGGCTCGCCGTCGATCGTCGGGACCTCGACCGCGCCGCCCAAGGAGGCGAGCGCGACGTCGATGCCCGTCGTGACCTTGAGATCGTCCTCGTGCCGGTCGAAGCGCGGGTCGGCCTTGACGCGGATGTGCACGTACAGGTCGCCCGGCTCGCCGCCGTGCGGCGCGCCCTCGCCCTCTCCTGAGATGCGAAGGGTGGCGCCGTCGTAGATTCCCGGCGGGATCTTGATCTTGAGCTCCGCTTCCTTGCGCACGCGGCCCTGCCCGCGGCAGTCCTTGCACGGGTCGTCGACGACCGAGCCCTCGCCCTGGCACTTGGGGCAGGTCTGCGCCATCGTGAAGAAGCCCTGCGAGAGCTGCACGCGCCCGGAGCCGCGGCACTGCGAGCAGCGCTTGGGCGTCGAGCCCGGCTTGGCGCCCGAGCCGCGGCACGTGCCGCACGTCTCCGCGCGCGCGAACTTGAGCGGCAGCTGCATCCCCTTGAACGCGTCCTCGAGCGTCAGCTCCGCCTCATACTTCAAATCGGCGCCGCCCCGGCGTCGGCCTCGGCCGCCGCCCCCCTGTCCGCCGAAGAAGTTCTCGAACAGGTCGCCGAACACCTCGTTGACGTCGACGCCCTGGCCGAAGCCCTCGAAGCCGGGACCGCCGCCGAAGCCGCCCTGCGCGCCCGCGTTGACGCCCGCCTCGCCGTACTGGTCGTACAGCCGGCGCTTCTTCGGGTCCGACAGCGCCTCGTAGGCGGAGTTCACCTGCCGGAATTTCTCCTCGGCTTCCTTGTGGTTGCCGGGATTGCGGTCCGGATGGTGCTTCATCGCGAGCTTGCGGTACGCGGACTTGATCTCCGCGTCCGTCGCGTTGCGCGCCACGCCCAGCAGGCTGTAATAATCTTCGGCCATGTCTCTCTAGAGTATCAAAAGGAGCGGCGCCCGGCCCTTTCGGACCAGGCGCCGCTCATGATTACTTGGAGTCCTTTCCTTCGTCGACGACTTCGGCGTCCACGACGCCCTCGCCGCCTTTCTTGGGACCCTCGCCGCCCGCCGCTCCGGCCGTCGAGCCGGCCTTGGCCTGCTCGGACTTGTACATCTCCTCGGCGAGCTTGTGGGACGCCTTCATGAGCGCTTCCTTGGCCTTGTTGATGGCCGCCAGGTCGTCGCCCTTCAGCGCTTCCTTGAGGTCGGCGATGCCCCGGTCGATGTTCTGACGGTCCTCGGCCGAGACCTTGTCGCCGTGCTCCTTCAAGGCCTTTTCCGCGGAAAACAGCAGCGTGTCCGACTCGTTCTTGGCCGCGACCTTTTCCTTGAAGACCTTGTCCTCGGCCGCGAACTGCTCGGCCTGCTTGACGTACTTCTCGATCTCGGCCTTGTCGAGCTTGTTGGAGGCGGAGATGGTGATGTGCTGGGTCTTCTTGGTGCCCAGGTCCTCCGCCTTGACGCTCAGGATGCCGTTGGCGTCGATCGAGAAGCTGACCTTGATCTGCGGCGTGCCGCGCGGCGCCGGCGGGATGCCGTCGAGGTCGAACTTGCCCAGCGGCACGTTGTCGCTGGCTTTCGGCCGCTCGCCCTGCAGCACGTGCACCGTCACCGCGGGCTGGTTGTCCGCGGCCGTCGAGAAGATCTGGGACTTCTCGACCGGGACCGTCGTGTTGCGCTCGATGAGCGGCGTCATGACCCCGCCCATCGTCTCGATGCCGAGGGTGAGAGGCGTGACGTCCAGAAGCAGGACGTCCTTGACCTCGCCGGTCAGCACGGCGGCCTGCACGGCCGCGCCCGCGGCCACGCACTCCATCGGGTCGATGCCGCGCTCGAGCTTCTTGCCGACGTAGTCCTCGACGAACTTCTGGACGATGGGCATGCGCGTCGGGCCGCCGACCAGGATGATCTTGGTGATGTCCGACGCCTTGAGCTTCGCGTCCGTCAGCGCCGTCTCGATCGACGTCTTGCAGCGCTTGACGATGGGCTCGACCAGCGACTCGAGCTTGGCGCGGCTGATCTTGAGCGTCAGGTGCTTGGGCACGTTGTCGACGGCCGTCAGGTACGGCAGGTTGATGTCGGTCTCGAACGTGGTCGAGAGCTCGATCTTGGCCTTCTCGACGGCCTCGCGCACGCGCTGGGTCGCCATCGGGTCCTTGCGCACGTCGGCGCCGGTGTCCTTCTTGAACTCCCCCACGACGAAGTCGAGCAGGGCGTTGTCCATGTCGGTTCCGCCGAGCTGGGTGTCGCCGGACGTCGAGATGACCTCGAACACGCCGCCGCCGAAGTCCATCACGGTCACGTCGAGCGTTCCGCCGCCCAGGTCGAAGACCATGATCTTCTCGTCCTTGCCCTTCTTGTCGATGCCGTAGGCCAGGCAGGCCGCCGTCGGCTCGTTGACGATGCGCACGACCTCCAGGCCCGCGATGGTGCCCGCGTCCTTGGTCGCCTGGCGCTGGTTGTCGTTGAAGTACGCCGGCACGGTGATGACGGCCTTGGCGATCTTGTCGCCGAGGAACGCCTCCGCGTCGCGCTTCACCTTCTGCAGCAGGAAGGCGGAGAGCTGCTGCGGCGTGTATTCCTTGCCGTCCGGCGCCTTGTACTTGAAGTCGGTTCCCATCTTGCGCTTGAAGGCCATGAACGTGCCTTCCGGGTTGGCGACGGCCTGGCGCCGCGCCGGCTCGCCGACGAGCAGCTGCCCGTCCTTGGCGAACGCCACGTACGACGGGAAGGCCTTGCCGCCGATGGACGTGCCCTCGGCCGACGGGATGATGGTGGGCTTGCCGCCCTCCAGCACCGACGCCGCCGTGTTCGAAGTGCCCAAGTCGATTCCGATGATCTTGCTCATAACGTTTCCTCCAAAGTTGGGGTCAGGCCTTCACTTTTTCAACTATTTGGACTTCTTCTGGATGCGCACCTTCGCGGTGCGCAGGACCTTGTCGCCGAGCAGGAAGCCCGCCTGCAGCACGTCGGCGACGGCGCCCTCCTCGACGCCGGGCTTGTCGACGAAACCGAACGCTTCCTGATAGTTCGGATCGAACGGCTTGCCCAGCGGGTCCATCTCCGTCACGCCTTCCTCTTTGAACAGCTTCGCGTACTCCTTGAAGATCGAATCCATCCCCTTCGCCAGCGGCGTGTCGGCGTACCCCGCCTTCACGTCCTCGTGGGCGTGCCGCACGAGGTCGTACAGCGGCAGGAGCTTGGCCGCCACCTCGGCGCGGCCGCGCGCGAACCACTCCGGCTTCTCGCGGTCGACGCGGCGGCGGTAGTTCTCGAACTCGGCCTTCAGGCGCACGAGCTGGTCGTAGTAGTCGGGCTGGGCCGGCGCCTGCGCCGGCGCGGCGCCCTCCGCGGTCTCCGCCGCGGACTCGTCCGAGG
>DATNGC010000006.1:0-28009 GCA_035606075.1 Elusimicrobiota bacterium | reverse complement strand
AGTCCCGCCCGGGCGACGCAGTCCATGTCCGAGACGCGCATCGGCTGGACCGTGGGCGGCGGGGCCGAGTACGCCCTGCGGGCGCGCTGGACGCTCAAGGCCGAGTACCTCTACGCCGACTTCGGCAAGATCTCGACCACGTCGATGCTGACCGCGCCGCCCGGCAAGAAAGACGTCTTCGCGCACTCGGCCACGTTCAACGTCCACATCCTCCGCCTCGGCCTGAACTACCGCTTCTAGCCTTTCGCGGCCTCCGCGTTATTTGGTTCGATCTGTCGCATGAGGAACGGCCTGCTCTACCTGTCGCGCCGCGACGTCGAGCGCGCGGGCCTGCCCATGCGCGCCATCATCGGCGCCGTCGAGCGCATGTTCAAGCTGAAGGGTCTCGGCCTGGCCGAGATGCCGCCTAAGCCCGGCATCCATCCCCGGCCCGACGCCTTCATCCACGCCATGCCGGCCTTTATCCCCGCCATGAAGGCGGCCGGCCTCAAGTGGGTCTCCGGGTACCCGGGGAACCAGAAGCGCGGCCTGCCCTACATCAACGGCCTGCTCATCCTGAACGACCCGGCGACGGGAGTCCCGCTGTGCGTGATGGACTGCACGTGGATCACGGCCCAGCGCACCGGCGCCGCCACCGCCGTCGCGGCCAAGTACTTGGCGCGGCCCGAGAGCGCGTCGGCCGGCATCCTCGCCTGCGGCGTGCAGGGCCGCAGCAATTTAGAGGCGCTCGCCTGCTTGTTCAACATCGAGAAAGTCGCCGCCTACGACGTCCGGCCGGGCGCGGCCGAGCGCTACGCCGAGGAGATGGGCGAGCGGCTCGGCCTCGAGATCGAGCCCGTCGACCGGCCCGAGAAGGCCGTGCGCGGCATGGACCTGGTCGTGACGAGCGGCCCCATCCTGAAGAAGCCGTCGCCCGTCATCGAGGCGGACTGGATCGCGCCCGGCGCCTTCGCCAGCCCCGTCGACTTCGACAGCTACTGGAAGCCCGCGGCGCTGGCGCGCTTCGACCTGCTCGCCACCGACGACAAGGCGCAGTTCGAGTATTACCGGAAGGACGGCTACTTCCGGAAGACCCCGGCTCCCTACGCCGACCTGGGCGAGCTGGCCGCGGGGCGCCGCCGGGGGCGCGCCGCGGCCAAGCAGCGCACCGCGAGCATCAACCTCGGCCTCGCGCTCGAGGACATGGCGACGGCCGTCCGCATCTACGAGCGCGCCCGCGCGCGCAGCATCGGCCGGGAGCTGCCGCTGTGAGCGCGGCCCTCGTCCGCGAGGCGCGGCCCGAGGACGACGCCCGGATCGGGGACCTGCTCGTCGACGCCTTCCTGTCGGCGTACGCGCGCAAGATGCCCGAGGTCCGCTACGACGACGCGCGCAAGCGGGACTTGCGCGACACGGCCGCCAAGCGCGGCCGCGCCGCCGTGCTCGTCGCCGAGATCGACGGCAAGGTCGAGGGCACCGTCACCCTCTTCAAGCCCGGCGCGGAGGGCTCGGAGGCGTGGCTGCCCGGCGCCGCGGACCTGCGCCACCTGGCCGTGGACCCTCGCCTGCACGGCCGGGGCCTGTCCAAGCCCCTGCTCGACCGCGCGGAGGCCATCGCGCGCGACGAGTGGAGGGTCCCCGCGATCTGCCTGCACGTGCGCCGCGGCGCCGCCGGCGTCGCCCGCCTGTATCAAAGCCGGGGCTACGTCCGGGAGCCCGCGGGCGACCTCGAGAAGCCGATCGTCTATCTCGAGGCCTACGTCCTGCGCCTCGCGCCGGCTCGCTGACCTTCTAGGCCTCGTCGGCGATCCCTTCGAGGAGCGCGTCGAGGTCGGTCCGGGCGCCCGCGATGCGGCCGGGCTTGGCCCGCTCGAGCGCGCGGCCGTTCCAGCGGGACAAGCGGTACAGGGCGGCGAACCGCTCCGCCGCGGCCGGGGCGCCTTGGCCGCCGACGAGCTCCGCGCCGCGCCGCGCGCCGTCGGCGAGCCAGCACGGGAAGAGGACGTGGTACGGGCTGCGCTCGATCTCCCCGTCGTGGAAGGACAGCCCGGCGACGAGGTCAGCCGCGTCCCGGGCGGACAGCGTCACGAGGAGGTTCGGGTCCGGCAGCGTCGACCAGAACTCGGTCTCGGCGATCGCGCAGCGGAGCGGCCCGCCGGACTCGCGCAGCGCGGCGACGGCGAGGTCGTGGACGCGGCGGTGCGTGGAGTTCGCGTCGCCGGCGTGAGGGAACAGCGCGAGACGGGGGCGTTCCCGCCGCAGAAGCGCTCCAAGCTCCCGGTCTCCGGCCTCCAGGACGTCCCAGCCGAGGAAGCCGCATGCGCCGCGCAGCTCCGCGAGCCGCGCCTGGCGCCGCTCGGGGCGCGAGCCGAGCGTCACCGGGACGACCGCCACGCGCCAGCCGCGCTCGCGCTGCAGGCGCCGGGGCAAGGCGCCGACGATGCACTCGTCGTCCGGATGCGGCGCCAGGATCAGCGCGGTCGGCGCGCCGGGCTTCGGCGCCGGGAGACGCGCCGGGCGTCCCCGGCCTCGCGGCAAGGCCGCGGCGCGGCGCAGGAGAGCGTCGAATTCGCGCACGAAAGCCTCGTACGGTCGTGCCATCGCCCCATCATATTCAATTGAGGGGAAGGAAAAGCAAGCGCGCGACGGGACGCCGCGCGCTAGGCCGCCGCGGCGTCGGCGCCGAGGAGGACGAGGGCCGCCAGGGCGAAGCCCGCCCCGGCCTCGAACGTCGCGGCGGGACCCGCCGTTTGCCACAGGAAGCCGGCCAGCACGCTCGCGGCCAGCATCGCGACACCCGAGGCCAGGTTGAAGAAGCCGAAGGCCGAGCCGCGCAGCTCGGGCGGCGCCGCGTCGGCGACCATGGCCGACAGGACGCCTTGCGTGAGCCCCATGTGCAGCCCCCACAGCGCCACGCCCGCGGCGACGGCCGGAAGTCCCGCGGCCCGGGCGAGGACGACGTCGGCCGCCGCCAGCACGGCGAGCCCCCCCGCCATCAGCCGGCGGCGGTCCATCCGGTCGGCGAGCAGGCCGACGGGATAGACCGACAAGGCGTACACCACGTTCATCGCGATGAACACGAGCGGGCTCGACCGGTCGGAGAGGCCGCGGTCCTTGGCGCGCAGGATCAGGAAGGCCTCGCTGAAGCGCGCCAAGGTGAAGACCGCGCCCAGGGCCGTGAGCCGCCAATACGCCGCGTCCAGGCGCTCCAGCGAGCGCCACGAGACGGGCGTCCTCGGGCGCCCGGCGTCGGCGGGCTGAGGCTCGCGGACGCCGAAGGCCAGGAGCGCGACCGCCAGCGCGGCCGGGAACGCGGCCACCCAGAACACGCGGCGGAAGTCGCCGGACCACGCCGCCATCAGCCCGAGCGCGGCCAGCGGCCCGAGGAAGGCGCCCACGGTGTCGAGCGACTGCCGCAGGCCGTAGGCCTCGCCGCGCAGGGCGCGCGGCGTCATGTCGGCGATGAGCGCGTCGCGCGGGGCGCCGCGCATGCCCTTGCCGACGCGGTCGATGAAGCGGGCGCCGAGCACCGCGTCGACGCTTCCGCCCAGCGCGAACAAGGGCTTGGAGACCGCCCCGAGACCGTAGCCGAACACGGCGAGCTCCTTGCGGCGGCCGATGAAGTCGCTGAGCGCGCCGGAAAAGACCTTGACGATCAGCGCGGTGGCTTCCGCCACCCCCTCGACGAGGCCCACCGCCAGGGCGCTCGCGCCCAGGACCGACACCATGAACACGGGCAGCAGGCAGTGGATCATCTCCGAGGAGACGTCCATCAGGAGGCTGACGAAGCCCAGGAGCCAGACGCCGCGCGGGACCCGGCGCGCCTCGTCGAGCTTCAACGCGCTAGAGCTTGTCCGGCGTGGAGGCGGCTTGGCCGGTCTGCTGGATGATCGAGGGGGCGAGCAGGACGTCGATGCTGCGGCCCTGGAAGAGGCTCGAGTCGATCTTGAACTCCAGGTTGTAGCTGCCGCTCTGGCTGAAGACCCCGCCGCCGCTCGGGTTCAGCGACAAGATCTTCCCGGCGTCGTCGAGCAGGAACTTCTCGACGGAGAGCGTGCTTCCGTCGGCGTACGTCGTCGACGCGAGGAGATCCGTCTTGCTCGGGCCGTTCGGGAACGAGAAGGTCGTGTTCGTGTTGTTGTAGACGGGCAGGTTCAGCAGGAACACGTTCCCGCCCTTGGCGGGGCTCAGCGCGTTGGTCGGGTCCGTCTGCGCCGGGTCCATGACCGCGGCGAACATGGGCTGGAGGTTGTCGGCGGCGGGCGATCCCGCCTGGACGTATTGGATCCAGGTGAACAATCCGGGATTGCTCTGGTTGTAGTCGGTGAGCTGCTGGAACTGGACGCGCTGGCCGTTGGGCACGCCCGGGCCGTACAGCGTCTGCGTCTCGACGATGCTCGACGGGTACCACAGCACGCCCTTGCCGAAGCCCGCGAAGTTGATCTGCACGGGGTCGCCGTAGCTGAACAGCTCCTTTTCGGCGTCGAGGGTGTTCGTCGCGTAGAACTCGATCGACTTGAGCCAGTTCGAGGGCTGGTTGGGCGCCATGATGCCGCTCGCCACGATCGCGGGGATCTGGCTCAGGTCGTTGGGGATCGGCGCCGCGAAGGTCTCGAGGTAATGGCCCCAGTTGAAGCTTCCCTGACGTGAGTTAAGGAAAAGCAGCTCGAAGCTGTTCGCGTCCGGGCGCAGCACGTACTCCTCGAGGCGCACGCGCCGGCCGAAGGCGTCGACCACGTTCTTGCCGAGCTGGGCCTCGTTGGCCTTGAGCTCGCGGTTGCGCACGTCCTCAAGCATCGTGCGGGTGGCCGCGCGGGCCATCTCCTGATGGACGGCGTAGGGGCGCACGGCGGGGAGGGCGCGGTTGTCGTTGAGCCTGAGCATGCGCGGCTTCTCCATGCCGTCGACCCCGACCTTCATGGTCTCCTCGGACGTCACGACCGCCTGATGGCCCTTGTCGTCCTTGACCTCCAGGACGCCTTCCGCCATCGTCACCTCGGTGTTCTTGTTCTCGACGCCGAGCTCGAAGACGGTGCCGCGCACCGCGCAGACCGCGGTCGGCGTGTGGATGGAGATCTTGCTGCTGAGCAAGCCCGCGAAGGCCGCCTTGAGCTTGCCCATCTTCAGCGAGAAGCCGGTCTCCTGCCTGTCGGTCTTGTCGATGGCGAAGATCGCGTAGCTCTGCAGCTGGATGCGCGAGCCGTCGGAGAAGCGCAGCTCGGCCGTGGCGTTGCGGTGCGTGCGCACCGTCTGGCCCGCCGTCACGGTCTCCGCTTCGCCGACGGGGCGCCAGTCCCCCTTCCCGGTGCGCACGTCGACGAGGCCGTTGGGCACCAGCGTGATGACCGTCGCGGCGCGCGCCGCCGGCGCGTACGCGAGAAGGACGACCGCCAGAAGGCGTCTGGTTAGAATTTCCATCCGGCCCCCGCGTAATAGTTCCAATCGTGGTAGTTGTAGACGTAGCTCTGCTCGAACGACGTGTTCGAGCTGGTGTTGTCGAACGTCGCGCGCGCCTTGAGCTCGATGCCGCGCCACACGGGATAAGCCGTCTCCAGGAAGACGCCCTCGCTGTATTGGCGGAGCTTGGAGCCCTGATAGCTGCCGTCCGCGTTCTGGGCCAGCCGCCCCGTGTAATAGCGCGCCGCGAAGTCCGCGCCGACGCGCGCGGTCGCGCCGGTCGACAGGAAGCGGAGGTTGAGCTCGGGCCCGACGCGCGCCTCCCAATAGTCGTAGTACGCGCCGACGAACTTCAGGCGCGAGGGGTCCGCGTCGAAGTCGTTCTGGTTGGAGATCAGGTCGGCGAAGGTGACGTTGAGCGCGGCGACGGGCCGGACCTGCCCCAGGACCGACCAGTCGTCGAAGCGCTGGCTCGCGCCGAGGTTGAGGCTCTGGTAGTCGTCGGTGCGGTTGGTGCCCAGGAACTGGCCCTGGGACTGCACGACCTTCTGGTCCGTGAAGCTGATGAACGAGATCGAGTAGAGCACCCAGAGGCTGCGGAAGTCGGGGAGCTCGAACTCGCTGCGGTAGGCGAGCTGGTTGCTGACGGTGTCGAGGATCTTCGAGCCGGGATTCGGGGCCGTCTGCTCGGTGCCGAACTGGTTCACCAGCGACGTGTAGTTGGGGTAGTGCGTGTAGTAGAGGTCGTAGGACAGCTGCCAGGTCCACGGGATCTCGACGCCGAGGCGCGTCTTGTGCTCGAGCAGGACGCCGCCCTCGTAGCGGCGGAAATCGTAGAGGCCCTTGCCCCAGGACTCGTCGGTCGTCTCGCGGAAGTAGTCCTGGCGCACCGCGGCGCGCGGCTTGAGGCTGTAGCCGTCCTCGTAGCGCTGGACCCATTTGGCCTCCAGCGCGGCGTCGAGGCTCTGCTGGAACAGCGTCCCGCCGCCCGCCAGCTCGTCGACCTGCTTGAAGCCGGTGTAGGCCGCGTGGCCGTCGAGATAGAAGCCGCTCTCGTTGGAGATGCTGCGCAGGAGCTGGACGTCGGCGTTCGCGTAGCCGTTCACCGAGCCCGCCTCGCCGTTGTAGAAGTACTGCCCCGCCATGAGGTCGATGTCCCCCTGCAGATGCCACGTCGGCTGCTGCGTCCCGGCCAGTTGGGCCGAGGCGCGCGCGGCCGCGAGCAGCGCCCATGCGCATGCGGCGACGACGAATCTCCTATGCCGGTTCACTCGAAGCGCAATCCAAGCGTGATGCGATGGGTGTCTCCGAGGTCGCCGTACGGAAGGAAAGCGTAGTCCATCGAGAAGCGTCCGACCTTGAGGCCGAGGCCGATGCTCATGCCGACCAGGGAGCCGCGCAGCTCGTCGACGGAATGGCCGAACTGATAGCCGGCGCGCGCCGCCAGGTTCGCCGAGATCCAGAACTCGCCGCCGAGGCTCCAATAGGCGGCCCGCTCGGTGGCCAGCCAATCGGCGTCGGTGGAGAGCGTGAGCTTCGAGTCGAAGGCCTTGTAGGCCAGCCCCCCCGCCAGGGTCAGCGGGAGCGGGTCGGGTCCGATGTTGGTCCCGAAGTTGCGCACGGAGGCGCCCGCCGTCAGGCCGTCGAAGGGCGTCTTGGCCAGCGCTCCGAAGTCGAGCGCCATCGCGTTCTCCTTGAGGCTGTCCAGGTCCACGCGGACGTACTTGAGGCTGCTTCCGAGCGACAGGTCGTCGCTGAACTTCCGCGCGTAGGACAGCGTGGCGGCGTAGTTGCCGTTGTTGAAGGTGGAATCGGGCGTCTCGGTGTCGCCGGCGCGCTGCGGGATGTTGGACACCACCAGGTAGTCGACGCCGGCGGCCCACGCGCCTCCGGACTTCACCGGCGCGGCGTAGCCGAGGAAGCCCTGGTTCTCGTCGACGAAGAGCGAGTTGTAGCTCGCCGTGACGCCCCTCTGCGCGACCAGGGCGAGCGCGGCCGGGTTCCAATTGACCGCGTTGGCGTCGGCGCCCGAGTCGACCGCGGTGAAGGCGCCGCCCATGCCTAGCGCGCGCGCGCCGACGCCGACGGTCAGGAAGTCGGCGCCGCTCGTGCCGGGGCCGCCCGTCGTCAAGGAAAGCGCGCGGGCGCCCGCCGCGGCCGTCACGAGAAGGGCGCCCGCGAGCGCGGCGGTCCTCATTTGATCACCGCCATCTTAAAGGTGCCGGAGCTGGCCTTGGAGCCGCCCACGGTCAGGATGCCGTAGTAGACGCCGTTGGCCACGGGCAGGCCGTTGCGGTTCAGGCCGTCCCAGGAGGTGTAGGTGCACGTGCCGCCCGTCACGTCGCCCTGGTCGAGGTCGCGCACGAGGCGTCCGGAGAGGGTGTAGACGCGGATGACGCCGTGTCCGCTCATGCCGGAGGGCACCTCGAACTTGATGATGGTGCCGTTGGTGGTCACCGTCGGCGAGGTGAGCCCCGTGCAGGCGTTGCTCGCGGTGCTGTTGACGTTGACGGTCTTGCTCTGCAGGTTGAACGGGTTCGGGAAGTTGTAGACGACCAAGGTGCCGCCCGAGAAGCTCCCGACGCTGAGCTGAGAAGGATGCATGACGGCGAAGAGCCCGGTGTCGTCGGGCAGGATCGGGACCGCGTTCGGCCGGTAGCTGCGCCCGTCGGTCAGCGCCATGAGCCGGCTCGGCGAGGTCCGCGCAGAGGCGCCCGAGACGGGGCTGAAGGACGCCACGCCCGTGCCGCCGGCGCTCAGCACGCTGGCCAGGCTCTTGAGGCCGTTGACCGAGATCGTCCCGTTCACCGGGTTGAGCGTCTGCAGGCCGGGCACCGACTGCCACTCGTTGAGCGCCGAGTTGAAGGAGTAGATCGCGAGGTCGTTGAGCGCCGCGCCCGCCTGGTTGTACGCGAACGTCAGGTTGAAGCCCTTGGCGGTGTAGTTGACGCTGGACAGCGTGACCTGGTAGACGCCGCTGGCGAACGCGCCGGTGCTCTTGAGCACGGCCGCCTGAGGAGACACGGACGCGTCGGTGTTCGACATGCACATCGAGGGCACGGACGTGGACAGCAGCGGGATCACGCCGCCGGCCGGCAGAGACATGCCCGAGGCGTTGCCGCTCGTGCCTCCGGTGATGTCGAGCGGGACCTGGTTCAGCGGCTGTCCCTGCGCGTTGAGCCCGCTGCTGTCGCCGACGAGCGCCTGGTCGATGTTCTGGCAGGTGTTGTTCGGGAGGTTGACGCCGAAGTTCACCTCCTTGGTCACGATCGGAGCGCTGGGATTGTTCGGCTGGGCCTCGACGTGCAGCACGTAGACCGTGCCCGCCGTCAGGCTCGTCAGCGGATAGCTCAGAAGCATCTGGGGGTTGCCTTGGCTGTCCGGCTGCTGCGTGAAGGAGCTCGAGACGTCCGTCGAGGTCGTCTTGACGAACGGCGACTGTCCGACCCAGGCCTTTCCGCCCGAGAACTGCTGGAAGTTGGTGACCTGGAACTGGTAGTTCGGCGCGACGGGATGGCCGAAGATGTTCACGTCCAGCGGCTTGGGCTGCAGCGCGAAGTCGAAGCCGGCGACCGAGCCGGACACGGTCAGCGTCGTCTGGTTCAGCACGTAGTAGCCGGGCGACTCCGCGAAGACCTTGTAGATGTCGCCGGTCTGGAGCCCGTCGATCTCGTAGGCGCCGCTGGAGTTCGTCACGCCGCGGTACAGCGGCAGCACCGACGCGGGCTTGAGCACGTTGAGCGTGTCGTCGTAGGCCAGCACGGTCACGCCCTGCAGGACCGTCTTGCCGAAGGCCGAGCAGATCACGCCCGCCGGGCAGATCGGGTTGTTGGTGTAGACGGTGCCGGAGATGGAGGCGTTGGAGCGCGTGAGGACGAAGGACGGCACCAGCACGGGGCCCGAGCCGCTCACGTCGACGTTCTGCGCCTGCTGGGCGAAGCCGGACGCCGTCGCCAGGATCTGGTACTGGCCCGCGCCGAGGCCGTTGAGCTGCCAGGACCCCGAGGAGTCCGTCGTGAGCGACGTCGCCGCGTAGCCCGCGCCCTGGACCGTGACTTGGGCTCCCGAGATCACCTTGCTGTCGGTGCTGAGCACCACGCCGTTGAGGTTGGAGCCGGGATTGGAGTCGAAGTTCACGTTCAGCGTCGTCGTCGATCCCGCCGCGCCGAGCGTGACCGTCGTCTTGAACGGCGGGTAGTTGGGCGTGGTGAACACGAGGCCGTAGGTCTGGCCCGCGGTCAGGCCGCGGATGTCGTAGCCGGGAAGGCCCCAGGAGGACGACCGGAACAGGGAGTTGAACTGCGCGAAGTTCCCGGACGCGACCGACTGCTTGAGCACGTCGTTGAGGGCGGGCGTGAGGCCGACGGGCGGCGGGACGGTCACGCCGAACGCCCGGAGGGTTCCGGAGGAGTCGTAGACCCACGCGATGGGAAGGTACTGAAGGAAGTTGTTGAAGTTCCCGCCCAGCTGCTGGAACTGCCGCTGGGTGATGAGGTTGGTGATCGTGACCGTCCCCGTGAGGACCGCCTGCGGCATCGGATGCAGGTTCACGGGCGGCGTCAGGATGATGTCCTGGACGGTGCTCGTCGAGGGCGGGCTTCCGCCCTGCTGGAGGACCACGAAGCTCGTCGCCGACTGCGGGCTGACGACGACGTTGCGCGTCGCCGTCTCGATGGTGAAATAGGGCCTCGCGTCGTTCGCGAAGTTCTGCTGGTCGAAGGAGCCGACGCGCATGACGTAGAAGTCGTAGGTGGAGCCCAAGGTCCCGCTGCCGGCGACGGTCAGCGGCCCCGTGCAGAAGCCGGGGACGGAGAGACTTGTGCCGTTGCCGCACGCCGAGCTCGTTCCGACCGAGACGCTGAAAGGGAAAACGCCGCTGCCGCCGTTGTTGTTGACCAGGGAGCTGACGAGCGTCGAGTTGAACTGCGTTCCCTGCGGAAACGCGAAGACGCCGTAGTTCTCGGGAGGGCAATCGCCGTTGTTGCTGTTCGAGCAGCTCGAGATGATGTTCAGAACCGGCAGCGAGCTGATCGCGACCACGGGGCGGATGGTGACCGCGTTGGCGAGATACACGTCGGCCTGGGTGTCCGTGTTCGCCGTCACCGCGACGGTCGGCGGGGGCTGGCTGATCGTGTAGGGGAACGAATTGGCGCTGCTTCCGCCGTTGCTGCCGGCGAAAACGTCCATCGTGTAGTTCCCGGGAGCGACCGCGCTCAGGGTGAAGCTGCCGTCTTGGCCGACCTGGCCTCCGGCGGCCCCGCCGCCGTTGCCGTTGAGGCCGACGCTCACGAACTGGTTTTGCGACGGCACGTAGATGCTGCCGTCCGGCTTGTGCAGGCGGCCGACGACGCGGCCGCCCGGGACGAATTGGATGTTGACGGACGTGTAGGTCGACTGGGTCAGGTCCACCGAGACGTTGTTGCTGTTGCTGCTCCCGCCGGGGAAAATGGGCGCCCAGTAGTCGGCCTGGACGTTGAACTGGTAGGCGACGCCGGAGGCGACCGCGAGAGAGTACGAGGAGGTCTGCGCCTGGCTCGACGAGTTGAGCAGCAGGTAGCCGCCGGAGGGCCCGCAGTTGAAGCAGTTGTGGCTGAGGGTGATGGAGACCGGGCGGGACGAGAGGTCGACGGCCGACGGGAACGAGACGGTGGTCTGGAACGAGCCCGTGCCGCTCGTGGAGATGGTCACCGGGATCGTGATCGAGGAGCCGTTCTGGACCAGGTTGCCGAACACGTCGTAGACGTAGACGTCCGCCGAGGTGGCGGTGTCGATCGTCACGCGCAGCGAGGGCGAGCCGGGCGTGCACTGGGAATTGCCGAAGGTCGACGTGCTGCCCGGGCCGGCGTTGTAGACGGTCTGCCCGTACGGCGTGAACGCGGAGACCTCGTAGTTCCCGGACGGCAGTCCGGTGATGAGGACGTAGTTGGTCGCGGCGTTTTGATGGACGCTCGCCAGGCCGGCGGTGTTGGTGAAGCCGCCGCCTCCGCAGGTGGGGCCGCCGCCGGTGCGCCAATTGGAATTGTCCCCCCACACGCTGACGTTGAGCTGGGGAGGCGGATTGCCGAATTGATCGGTGACGTACACCGCCATGCTCCCGCTGCCGCCCGAGGCGATGGAATCCGGGAGGTTCAGCTGGAAGGGGACGGTGGACGTATAGAGGAAATCGTATTGTCCGGGCGCGGCTCCCAATCCCGCCTGGGCCGCCGTGCTCGTCAGCCCCTGATAGCAGACGTTGGTCCCCGGGTTGCAGCTCGGGAACACCGTCGTGTAATAGGTGACGCCGAGGGTCAGGCCGTAGGCCTGGAACACGCCGTTCTGGTCCGTGTTGAAGTAGCGGTTGTCCTGGCGCGTCTGGCCGAACTGGTCGACGATCGAGCCGTTGAGGGTGACGCCGGTATAGGCGACGGGAGTATGCGCCGCCGTGGTGTCCATCACGACGCCGAGGACGCTGACGCCCGACGTGTTCTGCTGGGCTTGGTTGATCTGCGAGGCCGGCGGCGGCGCGTTGGCGAAGCCGAGCGGCGGCGAGAGGATCGGCGTGGTCAACGAGTTCAAGTTCGAGTTGACGGCCGCCTCAGCGGCGCGGTTGGACGTCGGGTCGAAGGCGGAGGCGTTGTAGGTCCCGGCGCTGGCGAAGGCGACGTCGAAGAAGGACAGAACGCCGCCGCCCGCGCCGTCGGTGCGGAGGAAGCCGACGGCGGCGGCTCCGCCGCCCGCTTGGAGGCCCAGTTGGCCGAAGATGATGGAGTTCGGCGTCGCTCCGGAGACCGACGCGTCGATCTCGCCGAGGTTCGCGGCGGGCGAGAGGGCGATCGTGACGGCCGCCGGGGAGGCCGAGGGCGCGGCCGCCGTCAGCGAGGGCGGGTTGCTGGAGAACTGGCCGATGGCCGAGGGCAGGAAGCTCTGGCTCGAGGCCACGACGATGTAGGCGTAGCCCGCCGTGAGCGGGGAGGCCGAGCCGATCCCCCCGACGCCGTTGAAGCGGACGATGCCGCTTGAGTCCGTGACGCCGAGCGCCGAGACCGACGCGATCGGCTGGCCCGATTGGAAGCTCAGCGCGGCGACGTTCGCTCCGGCGATCCGGCCGCCTCCCGAGTTGGCGACGGTGACGACCAAGTTCGACAGCTGCGCTCCCGCCGGGGCGGCGAGCGCGAGGAGGAGGGCGGCGGCCGCGAGGCGGGTCAGGCGGGACATCTCATTGTTCATCGAAAGTTGGGGTGAATGTCAGGTTGATAATGTAGCATACGTTGTCGAAAGTCAACGGCATTTTGGTCACATTTGCGACATGCCGCCGCCGCGATTGCGTTCGCGGGAAAGAAGAGCTACAGTCGAGGCGATGCGCTCCGCCGGAAATCTCCTCGCCGCCTTCGCGGCCCTCGAGCACCTCGGCTTCCTCGTCCTCGAGATGTTCTTCTGGACGAAGCCCATCGGCCTGCGGATCTTCCGGCTGACGCCGCAGGCGGCCGAGTCGTCGGCCGTGCTCGCGATGAACCAGGGGCTCTACAACGGCTTTCTCGCGGCCGGGCTGGTCTGGGGTTTATCGGCGGCCGGTCCCGAGGCGCTCTCGATCAAGACCTTCTTCCTCGCCTGCATGGCGGCCGCGGGAATCCTCGGCGCGGCGACGGTCTCCCCCCGCGTCCTGCTCGTGCAGGCCGGACCCGCGGCCCTCGCGCTCGTCCTCCTGCGCCTGGCCCGATGAAGATCGGCATCGGCCTCGGCCTCGACGCCGATCCCCAGCGCTCCGCCGCGCGCGCCGCGCGCGACGCGACGCGCTCGGTCCCGCGCCCCGACCTGACGCTCGCCTTCGGCTCGATCCGCCTCGATCAGAAGGCCGTGCACCGGGGCCTGGCCGGCGAGCTCGACGCCGCGCGGCTCCTCGGCGGCTCGTCTTACGCCGAGATCACCAACGCGGGCGTGACCGAGGGCTCGGTCGCGGCGCTCGCGCTGTCATTTGAGGATGCGGCTCCCCCTCCGCGCTTCGCGCAGGTCGGCATCTGCCGCTCCTCGCGGGAGGTCGGCGACGCGCTGGCCCGCGGCCTCGGACCCGCGCCTTCGGGAGGGCGCGACCTGGCGCTGATCTTCGGCTCGGTGGCGACCGGGCGCGACAACGCCGCGCTCGCGCGAACCCGGTCGCGCCTCGCCACCACGCCGCTCTTCGGCGGCATGACCAGCGGAGACTACGACCTCGGCATCGGCGATCCCCGCTTCTGGGACAACAGTCAATACGGGCCGAAGCTCACGCGCTGGGATACCCGGGCGGCGCTCGTGAGCCTCCCGGACGGCTACGAGCTCGCCTACGGCTTCGAGCACGGCTGGGAGCCCGTCGGACCGCCGGTCGAGATCACCCGCGCCCGCGGCGAAAAGGTCTACGAGGTCGGCGGCGTCCCGGTCTTCGACTATTACCGGCGCCTCCTCGGCGACGCGCGCGACGAGAAATTCTTCGAGCTGCTGATCCAGCGCTACGGCTTCTCGGTGCAGGCGGGCGAGGACCGGAGCCTGCTGAAGCTCCCGGTCGCGTGCGACTTCAAGCGCGGCTTCATCCAGTACTTTCCCGCCGAGGACCTGCAGGGCCGCCGCGTCCGCCTCATCCTCGCCGGCCGCCGCAGCCTGGTCTCCGGCGCGCGCGCGGCCGCCGAGCGCTGCCGCGGCGCGCTCGGCGGACGGCGGCCGGACCTGCTGCTGATGGTCTCCTGCTGCACGCGCAAGCGCATCCTGCACAGCCGCTTGAACGACGAGCTGGACGCCGTGCGCGGCGTCTTCGGGCGGGCGACGCCGGTGTTCGGCTTCTACTCCGGCGGCGAGATCGCGCCGTTCGAGTCGCGATACGCCGACGCCGCCTCGCCGGACGGCGCGGGCTCGCGCTATCACGCGACGACCGTCGCCCTGCTCGCGCTTTCCGCGCCCGAGCGCGCGCGGGCCGGCCGCCTGCCGCGCCCGGCCGCGCGGCGCGCGCGGGCGTCGGAACTCCTCGCGGCGGCGCGGCGCGCGCTGGCGATCGGCGAGGACACCCTCGACAACGCCGAGAGCGTGCTGGCCAACCTGAGCCGCAAGTCGCACGAGGACGTCGAGAAGCTCCTCCTGCAGAACGAGGTCATCCATCGCTACACGCCGCGCGAGGTGTGGAACGAGGTCGGCGCCCGCGCCGCCCGCGGCGTCTACGACCTCGCCGACGCCGAATTCCGCGGCGCCTTCCTCTTTATGGACGTGAAGGGCTTCACGACCTTCAGCGAGTCGCACCGGCCGGCCGAGGTCGTCGCGGCGCTCAACGCGCTGTTCGGCCCCGCGACGGAGGCCATCCACGAGTGCGGCGGCGACGTGGACAAGTACATCGGCGACTGCATCTTCGCGGCGTTCCGGCGCAAGGAAGGCGCGCTGCGCGCGGCCAAGCGCCTGCTGGAGCTCGTCGCCGAGCGCCGCGCGGCCGGGCACCCTTTCGACGTGCGCATCGGCGTGAACGCCGGGCGGGCGATCCGCGCGAACGTCGGCTCGCGCGACCGCCGCGAGTACACCTACATCGGCGACGCGGTGAACCTCGCCCAGCGGCTCGAGTCCAACTGCGCGCCCGGGCGGGCCCTGATCTCCGCCGCCGCCTACCGCGGGACGCGAGTGCGCTTCGCCGCCGCGGCGCGCCGCTCGCTGACCGTGAAGGGCCGGGAGCTCCCCGTGACCGCCTTCGAGTGCGGCCTCGCCTGAGGCCGCGCGACACATCCGGCGGCTCCCGGCCGTCGTAAGACGGTCCGGCGGCAGGCGCGGACGTGTGCTATAATGACTAACCAGTCAGTCATCACCGCTATGCCCCCCGCCATCCCCCGCCCCGTCGTCCGCGATCCCGGCGCCAAGAAGCGCCACATCCTCGAGGCCGCCCGCCGCCTCCTGATCGAGCACGACTTCCAGGACATCGTCTTGGACGACGTGGCCAAGAAGGCCGGCGTGGCGAAGGGCACGCTGTTCCTCCACTTCAAGAACAAGGAGGAGCTGTTCTCCGCGGCCTTCGCCGACCTGGCCGACAGTCTCGGCCACGAGCTCGAGGCCCTGCTCAAGACCGGCCTCAAGGGCAAGGAGATGCTCTCCGCCGCCGCGAAGGCCGTCCTGAACCATTTCGACGCCAACCGCGACTTCATGGGCCTGGGCGCCGGCCGCATGCCCAGCTGCGGCGCCCGCGGGCGCGGCAAGACGACCTTGACCGAGAAGTACCTGGCCAACCAGGAGATACTAAGGAAGGTCATGCTGCAGGCCTCGTCCGACGAGGGCGCCTCGATGCGCGATCCCGAGTACGCGCCCGCCGTGTTCATCGGCCTGTGCCGCAGCGCCGCCGTCGCCCGGATCCTGCGCGGCCGCGAGGGCGCCTTCGAGAAGGACTCCGAGCGCGTCGTGTCTTTCTTCCTGGACGGCAGCGGGATCTCCCTGTGACCCTGTCCGACCTGTCGATCAAGAACCCGGTCTTCGCGTGGATGCTGATGTTCGCGCTGATGATCTTCGGCTGGATCGGCTACGGCCGCATGGGCGTCTCGCAGATGCCCGACATCGACTTCCCCGTCGTGAACATCGCCGTGACGTGGGAAGGCGCGGCGCCCGAGATCATGGAGGCGCAGGTCGTCGACATCATCGAGGACGCCGTCACCTCGGTCGAGGGCGTCAAGCAGATCACGAGCTCGTCCAAGCTCGGCTCGGCCGCGATCACCGTCGAGTTCGAGCTCGACCGCAACATCGACACGGCCGTGCAGGAGGTCCAGACCAAGATCGCGCAGGCGCAGATGCGCCTGCCGAAGGAGATGGACCCGGCGATCGTCACCAAGGTCAATCCCGAGGACCAGCCCATCATGTGGCTGGCCCTGTCGGGAGACGTCCCCCCCAAGGACCTGATGATGTACGCGCAGAACGAGCTCAAGGACCGCTTCCAGACCGTGCCCGGCGTCGGCGAGGTCTTCTTCGGCGGCCTGACCTCGCGCAACCTGCGCGTCTGGCTCGACGCGGACAAGATGAAGGCGCGCGAGATCACCGTCGAGGACGTCCTGGCCGCGATCGGCCGCGAGCACGCCGAGATCCCCGCCGGCCAGATCGAGACCTCCCAGAAGGAGTTCAACGTCCGCACGCTGGGCGAGATCTCCGATCCGTCGAAGTTCGGCGCCCTGCTGATCACCCAGCGCGGCGGCAATCCCATCACGCGGCCCATCCCGCTCCGGGAGATCGCCCGCATCGAGGACGGCCTCGCCGACGTGCACGGCAGCTCCCGCGTCAACGGCTACCGCGCGGTCGGCCTGGGCATCAAGAAGCAGCGCGGCGCCAACGCGGTCGAGATCGCCGAGCGCGTGCGCGCCAAGATGAAGGAGGTCATCCCGACCTTGCCCAAGGGCATGACGCTCGGCGTGAACTTCGACTCCACGATCTTCATCAAGGACTCGGTCCGCGAGCTGACGCACCACCTGATCCTGGCGGCGATCCTGACGTCGCTGGTCTGCTGGCTGTTCCTCGGCTCCTGGTCGTCTACCTTAAACGTCCTCTTGGCGATCCCCACCTCGGTCCTGGGCACCTTCATCGTCACCTACTTCCTCGGCTTCACGCTGAACGCGTTCACCCTGCTGGGCCTGACGCTCTCCATCGGCATCGTCGTCGACGACGCGATCATGGTGCTGGAGAACATCGTGCGCCACCGCGAGCTCGGCCAAGACAAGCTCACCGCGGCCGTGTTCGGCGCGCGCGAGATCGCCTTCGCGGCCATGGCCGCCACGGTCGCCATCCTGGCGATCTTCATGCCCGTGATCTTCATGAAGGGCATCATCGGCAAGTTCTTCTTCCAGTTCGGCGTGACGATCTCGGCGGCGGTCAGCTTCTCCCTCCTCGAAGCGCTCACCCTGGCGCCGATGCGGTGCTCGCAGTTCCTGCAGATCAACCATGAGAGCAGGCTGGTCAAGTTCATGGACGAGGCGTTCTCGATGGCGAACGGAGCGTACCGCCGCGGCCTGACCTGGACGCTCGACCATCGCTGGAAGACCGTCGGACTCGGCACGGCGTTTTTCGCATTGTCGATCGCGAGCGTCACGCGCATCCGCAAGGAGTTCGTTCCCGCGCAGGACCAGTCCATGTTCCTGGTCAGCATGGAGACGCCGGTCGGCTCGTCGTTCGAGTACACCGACGCCAAATTCAAGGAGGCCGAGGCTTGGCTCATGAAGCAGCCCATCCTCGACCGCTATTACTCCGCCGTCGGCGGCTTCGACGGCAGCAGCGTGAACTCCGGCATGCTGTTCGTGACCTTGAAGCCCCTGAAGGAGCGCCCGCTCGACGCGGCCGGCCGCCCGATGTCCCAGGCCGAGATCATGGACGCGGCGCGCGCCGCGCTCAACGGCATCCCCTCGCTGAAGGCCTTCATCATCGACCTCTCGCAGGGCGGCTTCTCCGCCGGCCGCAACTTCCCGGTGGAATTCACCGTGCGCGGGCCCGACTGGGACACGCTGACCAAGGTCTCCGACGACTTCCGCCATCTGCTCGAGCAGAACAAGGACCTGCGCGACGTGGACACCGACTACCGCACGGGGATGCCCGAGGTGCGCGTCTACCCGGACCGCGACAAGGCCTACGCGCGGGGCGTCTCGGTCCAGTCGATCGGCACGACGATCAACGCGATGGTCGGCGGCGTGCGCCAGGGGCTGTTCACGGAGAACGGGCGCCGCTACGACGTGCGCGTGCGCGCCGAGCCGAGGTACCGGCTCGACCCCGAGGACATCAAGAAGTTCTACGTGCGCAACAACCGCGGCGAGGTCATCCGCCTCTCCGACGTCGTGACTTTGCAGACCGTGCCCTCGCTGCTGGCGATCACGCGCAAGGACCGCGAGCGCGCGATCAGCATCTACGGCAACGTCTCCCCCGGAAAGTCGCAGTCGCAGGTGCTGGCCGACATCGAGGCTCTCGCCAAGCGGACGATGCCCGAAGGCTATCACATCGTGCTCTCGGGCTCCTCGCAGACCTTCAAGGAGTCGTTCCAGAGCCTCGTCTTCGCGCTGCTCCTCGGCATCCTCGTCGCCTACATGGTCCTGGGCGCGCAGTTCAACAGCTTCGTCCACCCCTTCACGGTCCTGCTCGCGCTGCCCTTCAGCGTGTCGGGCGCGTTTCTCGCGCTGTGGGCCTTCGACAAGAGCCTCAACATCAACTCGATGATCGGCCTCCTCCTGCTCATGGGCCTCGTCAAGAAGAACTCGATCATGCTCGTCGACTTCACGAACCAGCGCCGCGACGAGGGCCTGCAGCCGCGCGCGGCCCTGCTCGACGCTTGCCCGACGCGCCTGCGGCCGATCGTGATGACCTCGGTCGCGACGATCGCGGCCGCCGTGCCGGCGGCGCTGGCGCACGGCGCGGGCTCCGAGGCGACGTCGCCGATGGCGCTGGCGCTGATCGGCGGCGTGGCGGTGTCGACCTTCCTGACCCTCTTCATCGTGCCCGCCGCCTACAGCCTGCTCGTCGCCGTCGAGAGCGGCAAGTCCGCCGAGACCTCGCTCGCCGTCCTGCGCGCCGTGCGCGAGGCCGAGCGCATCGCGGCCGACCGGATGGGTCCGCGATGAAATCGGCTCTTCTGCTCGCGGCCCTCCTGGCCGGAGCCCCCCGCGCCTTCGCCGAGACGGAGCCGCTGACGTGGGACCGCGTCGAGGCGCTCGCGGCGCAGGAGAACCCCGACCTCGCCTCGTCGCGCTTCTCCCTCGAGTCGTCGCGGGCGTCGTTCTACCAGTCCTTCAACTCCGTGATGCCGCAGGTGAACCTGTCCAACGCGCTCAACGAGGCGAAGGTCATGCCGGCCAACCGCTGGACCGCTCAAGCGACCGCGTCGATGAACTTCTTCGACATGTCGTCGATCGCGAGCATCCGGGCGGCCTCCGCCAACCTGTCCCTCGGCGAGGCGAACCTGCGCCGGACGTCGGCCGATCTCCGGCAGAACGTCCGGACCGCGTTCACGCACCTTCTGTTCGCGCAGGAGTCCCTGAAGGTGGCGCGCCTGGTCAGCGCCCTGCGCGACCGCGCCGGCGGCATGATCGGCCTGCGCTACGACTCCGGCACGGCGGCCAAGGGCGACAAGATGCTCGCCGACGCCCAGTCCCTGCAGGCGCGCCTGTCGATCGTGGCCGCCGAGCGCGACGTGCGCGCCGCCCAGCGCGAGCTCGGGCAGAGGCTCGGCCGCGAGGACTACGAGGACTTCGTCGCCTCCGGGACGCTCGGCGCCGCGGCGCCGCCCGCCCGGCCCGAGGACCTGCGCTCCCTGCTCGCGCTGATCCCCGAGATCCAGGTGTCGCAGGCGCAGGTGCGCCAAGCCGGCGTCGGCGTGGCCCAGGCCGAGAGCTCCCTCTGGCCGACCTTGACGGGCGACTACGCGCGCAGCGTCGCGGGGCCCAAGGAGTTCCCGCGCTCGGCCTACGGCTGGAACGCGGCCCTGACGCTGAGCTATCCCCTGTTCGGCGCGGGGCCGACCTCGACGTGGTTCGGCGTGAAGTCGGCCAAGCGCGCGCTCGACGCGGCGCGGATGAACCTGGTCTCGGCGCGGGTGGCGGGCCTGGAGTCGCTGGAGAGCGCTTGGGCCGCCTACGCCGACGCGGTGGACCAGGTCGAGGTGCAGAACGCGCTGCTGGCCGCCGACCGCCAGCGCAACGACGAGGCCGACGTCGAGTACGCCTCGGGCCTGCTGATCTACGCGAACTGGGAGCAGATCGCCTCGACGCGCATCACGGCGGAGAGCCAGCGCATCTCCGCCCTGCGCAACGCGATGGACGCGGAGACGTCGTGGAATCGCGCCTTGGGACGGGCGCTCGGAGAATGAGATGAAACGAGTCATCGCTTTGGCCGTCGTCGCTCTGGCGGCCGGAGGCGGCTGGTATTGGTACGCGAAGGCCTCCATGAAGAAGCACGGCCGGGAGCAGACCGTCGAGGCGAAGCTCGGCGTGATCGAGCAGACCGTCGACGCGACGGGCTCGATCCTCCCGCTCAACCGCGTCGAGGTCAAGCCGCCGATCGGCGGCCGCATCGAGAAGCTGCTCGTCGACGAGGGCGACAAGGTCCAGGCCGGCCAGATCCTCGCTTGGATGAGCTCGACGGACCGCGCCGCCATCCTCGACGCCGCGCGCGCTCAGGGCCCCGACGCCTACAAGAAGTGGGAGGACGACTACAAGCCCACTCCCGTCGTCTCCCCGCTTTCCGGCGTCGTGATCCTGCGCAACGTCGTCGTCGGCCAGACGGTCGACTCCACGGTCGTGATCTACGCGCTGGCCGACGCTCTGATCGCCTACGCGACGGTCGACGAGTCCGACATCGGCCGCGTGCACAAGGGGCAGAAGGCGCGCATCGTGCTGGACGCCTATCCGAACCAGCCGGTCGAGGGGACGGTGTTCGACATCCTCTACGAGGGCAAGAACGTCTCCAACGTGATCACCTACGGCGTGAAGATCCGCCCGGACCGCGTGCCGCCGTTCTTCCGCTCCCAGATGACGGCCAACATCAGCTTCGAGGTCTCGAAGAAGAGCGACGCGCTGATCCTGCCCTCCTTCGTCGTGCGCACCCAGCCCGACGGCGGCCGCGTCGTGTCCCTGCCCCCGACGCCCGACTCCGACGGCAAGCCGGTGACGCGCGAGGTCAAGACCGGCCTGGAGAACGACGACTCGGTCGAGATCGTCTCCGGCCTCCAGGAGGGCGACAAGGTCCTCCTTCCGCAGGGCAAATACGTGCCTCAGAAGGCGCCCGACTCCAGCCCGCTGACGTTCGGCGGGCCCAAGCGTTCGAGCGGCGAAGGATCGGCCCCGAAGCCGAAAAAATAAGCCCGTGAGCGCCCTGATCGAGATCGAGGACGTCCGCAAGACCTACCTCGTCGGCGGGGGCAAGCTCGACGTCCTCAAGGGCATCAACCTGACGGTCCAGGCGGGCGAGTTCGTCGCGATCATGGGGCCGTCCGGCTCCGGCAAGTCCACGCTGATGCAGATCATGGGCCTGCTCGACCGCCCCACCTCGGGCGCCTTCCGCATGCTCGGACTCGACGTGGCGCGGCTGACCGACGACGAGGGCGCGGCCCTGCGGTCGCGGACCATCGGCTTCATCTTCCAGATGTTCAACCTGCTCGCGCGCACGTCCGCGCTCGACAACGTGGCCCTGCCGATGCTCTACACCGGCGAAGCGGGCCGGGCCGAGCGCGCGACCGAGCTGCTCCGGGAGATCGGCCTCGGCGACCGCCTCGACCACGCGCCCAACCAGCTCTCCGGCGGACAGCAGCAGCGCGTGGCCATCGCGCGCGCGCTGACCAACAAGCCGCGCCTGATCTTCGCCGACGAGCCCACCGGCAACCTGGCCTCCGACCAGGCCGAGGAGGTGCTCAAGCGCCTCGTCGGCTTCAACGACTCGGGCATCACGATCGTGATGGTCACGCACGAGCCCGACATCGCGGCGTACGCGAAGCGGATCATCAAGCTCAAGGACGGGCTGATCGTCTCCGACGAGAAGAATCCCGCGCCGCGCATCCCGTTCGGGGCGCAGTCAGCGCTGAAGGCCGGCGGCCTGGCCGAGATCCCGCAGCCCCGGCCGCTGACGCTCGCTGAGCTCACCGAGAACTTCGTCTCGGCGCTCAAGGCCATGCGCTCCAACAAGGTGCGCAGCGCGCTGTCGATGCTCGGCATCATGATCGGCGTGACCGCGGTGATCGCGATGCTCGCGATCGGCAAGGGCGCGCAGAAGTCCGTCGAGGCCAAGCTGTCGAGCCTCGGCTCGAACCTGCTGATGCTGTTCCCCCAGGCCCCCCGCGGGCAGGGCGGCGCGCGCGGCGCGGCGGGCTCCTTCAGCCGCCTGACGCTCGAGGACGTCGCGGCGATCAAGCGCGCGCATCCCGGGATCTCCGCCGCCGCCGGCGAGGTCAGCGGCGGCGTCCAGGTGGTCTACGGCGACCAGAACACCAGCACGTCCCTGACGGGCGGCACCGTCGACTACGCCGAGATGCACAACACCCAGCCCTACTACGGCCGCTTCTTCACCGCCGAGGAGGACCGCGCGCGCGCGCGCGTCGCCCTGCTGGGCCAGACCAACGTGGACGCGTTGTTCGGCAAGGACAACCCCGTCGGCAAGACCATCAACGTCAACCACATCAAGTTCAAGGTGATCGGCGTCCTCCCGCGCAAGGGCTCGACGGGCTTCCGCGACCAGGACGACGTGATCCTCGTCCCGCTGAACACCGCGATGCACCGCGTCTTGGGCAAAGTCTACTTGGATGATATCTCGATCGAATGCGCGAGCCCGCAGGTGATGCCCGCCGCGATGGACGCCATCCGCACCCTGATGCGCAAGCGCCATCGCCTCCCCGAGTACAAGGACGACGACTTCATGCTGCGCAACATGGCGGACATCCAGGCCGCGCTGGCCGGCACGTCCCAGGTCTTCTCGCTGCTCCTCGGCATCGTCGCCGCCATCTCGCTCGTCGTCGGCGGCATCGGCATCATGAACATCATGCTGGTCTCGGTCTCCGAGCGCACGCGCGAGATCGGCCTGCGCAAGGCGATCGGCGCCACGCGCCGCGCCGTGCTGATCCAGTTCCTGATCGAGGCCGCCGCGATGTCGACCCTCGGCGGGATCATCGGCATCCTGCTCGGCTGCGGCATCGCCTTCGGCATGTCGACCTGGGCGGGCTGGGCGGCGATCGTGACGCCGCAGTCGATCCTCCTCGCCTTCGCCTTCTCCGCGAGCACGGGCGTCGTCTTCGGCTTCTGGCCCGCCCGCAAGGCGTCGCTGTTGTCGCCGATCGAGGCGCTCCGTTACGAGTGATGCCGGTCTTTCTGCAATTGATCTTCCTCTCTTTGATCGATAGGCATATCCTTTCGAATCGATCTTCGAAGCGGTGCCAGGCAAGTAGAACTCTTCGCGCGAAGAATCGCTGTTCGCGATTTCAATTTCTCCGAGGAGGGTTTTGACGCAAAATTGCGTCAAAACCTCAGAGGGAAGTTTGAAAATCGTCGGGGCACCGCCAGCGCGGCGAGTCTTCGTCCAAAGCTGAAGGCCGCCCCCTCGCGGGAGCGGCCTTCGACTTTCGAGAGACCGGCGCTCAGCGCAGCTTCGCCGCGTCGATCAATCCCGCGCCCTCCGACGTCGGCGGGAGGCAGGACGACGCGCACAGCCGCGAGGCCGCCGAGGAGAACGCCGAGCGCACGCCGGACGGGCCGCGCGCCCCGCGCTCGAGGGCGAGCGCGGCCAGGCCGGCCACGTGCGGCGACGCCATCGACGTCCCGGACAGGGACTTCGTCCCCCCTCCCGGGATCGTCGACGTGATGTTGACGCCCGGCGCGATGAAGGCGACCGCGTCGCCGCGGCTGGAGAAGCTCGCCACCTGGTCGTTCTTGTCGCTGGCCGCGACCGCGATCACGCCCGGGTAGCCGCCCGGAAACCCGACGGTGTCCGGGTTCGGCCCGGAGTTGCCGGCGGCCGCGACGATCACGACGCCCGCCGCGAGGGCCTGCTTGACCGCGCGCTGAAGCGCCGCGCTGCCGGCCGGCCCGCCGAGCGACATGTTGATCACGTCGACTCCGTTCTGCGCGGCCCAGTTGATGCCCGCGACGATGTCGGAGAGGCTGCCCGCGCCGTCGGCGTCGAGCACCTTCACCGGGATCAAGGTCGCCTGCGGGGCCACGCCGAGCGGCCCGCCCTTGCCGCGGCCCGCGATCGTGCCGTCCACGTGCGTGCCGTGCTCGTTGTCGTCCATCGGCTCCGCGCCCGGATTGACGATGTTCGTGCCGGCGGAGAAGTCGCACTTGAGGTCGGGATGCGTGCAGTCGATGCCCGTGTCGATCACCGCGACCTTAACGCCCGCGCCCTGGCCCGAGGACCACGCGGCCGGGGCGTTCACGCGCGCCACGCCCCACGGGACGGCTCCAGAGGCCGATTCGGACCCGTCGCCGAGGGACGGGTCGGGCGCCGGAGGCGCTTGGGGCGTCTTCCGCGGCCGGCCGAGCGCCTCGAGCGCCGACTCCACGCTGAGCAGCGGCGTGTTCTGGAACGAGGCCGGGGACTCGAGGAGCCAGTTTCGGTACACGTCCTCCTCGACCGTGACCACGTGCGCGTGCCGGCGCGCTTTCGTCACCTCTTGAGGCTGGACGTCGCCGGCCGCCTCCAGCACCGAGACCGCGATCGAGTCGAAGTCGCCCGTCACCTTGAGGCCCATCTCGCGCGCGGCCTGCTCGCGCTCGGCCCGTCCCGTTCCCTCGTCGAACGTGACGAGCAGGCGCTTCTTATGACGCTTCCCGCCCGCCGATGCGGGACACGCCGCCCCCGCCGTCACCGCCGCCAGAATGAGAAAGGTCCAAACGTTCGCGGGTCTTGTCATCACGGGTTTCGCTCCTTGGCGCGTCGAGTCCCCAGGCCTAGGGAGGTTAGCCCGAGGGCCCAGGCGCGGCGAGTGACCTCGGACCTAGGAGGAAATAGGCCGAAAGGCCCAGCGCCGGTCGTAGACGCGCACCGCGGCCGCGGCGAGGGCGGTGAAGACGATCGCGAACGCGAGCGAGGCGACCCGCGGCGGCAGCCACGAGGCGAACAGGTGCGCATTGAGCCACAGCTTCAGGTTGCCGCGGCTGCCGTCGGGCAGCCGAGCGCCGACGAACTCGAGCACGCCGTAGACGAACCCCGCGCCGACGTAGGCGGTCAGCGCGCGCCGCCCGAGCGATTCGAGAGGGGCCTCCCACGCCACCGGCCGCTCGCCGGTGAAGAGGATGAAGAGGGCCAGGCCCGCGAGGCAAAGCCCGCCCGTCACCAGCGCGTAGGAGCTGGTCCAGAGATGCTTGTTGAGCGGGAAGCTCAGGCTCCAGGCCGAGCCGAGGGCCGCGAGCGCCAGGCCCCAGGCGCCGATGGTCCGCGCGAGCGGCGCGTGCGCGCCGTCCGCCGCGAGGCGCCGGCCCGCGATCACGCCCAGCAAGGTCGTCGCGAAGGCGGGCGCCGTGCTGAGGAGCCCCTCCTGGTCCTCGAGCGGCGTCAGCAGGTGGCCGGCCATGAGGCGGCGGTCGAGCCACGAGGCGAGATTGCCCTCGGGGGTGAGCACCCCGGCGCCGTGACCGGGCACCGGCACGCGGGTCATCAAGAGCCAATACCCGCCGAGCAGGGCGGCGGCGGCGAACGGCTCGAGCGCCGGCCGGTCGAGCAGGAGAAAGCCGGTCGCGCCGAGCGAGCACAGGGCGATGCGCTGCAGGACGCCCGGCCAGCGGATGCCGCCCGCCTCGCGGAACACGACGAAGTTGACCAGGAGCCCGAGCCCGAACAGCCCGACCGCGCGCACAGCGGCGTGCCGGGCGATGTCGGCCTCGGTCTGGCCGCGGGCCCGCCGCGACGCGTGCGAGAAGGCGGCCGAGACCCCGACGATCATGAGGAAGGACGGGAAGACGAAGTCGGCGAACGTGAGGCCGTTCCACGGCGCGTGATCCATGACGCGGAACACGTCGTCGCTGCCCGACGAGTTCACGAGGATCATCCCGACGACCGTGAGGCCGCGGAAGAGATCGAGGGCGCGCAGTCGTTTGATCAGCGGCATGTCCTCAGGGCGGTCTCCTCCTCTTTAAGACGAGTATACGTCCGGGAAGTGTCGGCGACAAGACCGCGCGCCGTGAGGCTTTGACGACCATTCTTTGACCCGAACCGAAACGGCTTTCGGACGTATAATGAAGGCATGCTCCTCGCGACCGTCCTGCTGGGCGCCTCGCTCGCGTCGGCCGCCGACGTCCCCCGCGCGCCCGAGCGGATGAGCGACCGGCAGTTCGCGCTCCAGGCCTTGAACCGGCTGGGCTACGGCCCCCGGCCCGGCGAGGTCGAGAAGGTCGAGAAGATGGGCGTGCCGGCCTGGATCGATCTGCAGCTCCACCCCGAGCGGATCGCGGACGACGCGCTGCAGGCGCGCCTGAAGGCCTTCCCCAGCCTCTCGATGACGGGCGAGCAGCTGCTGGACGCGTATCCCAACATGCAGCGCCGGCGCATGTTCGGTCTGCTCGGCGGCGGCAAGCCCAAGGACGTCGTCGCGGAGGCGGCCGCGGCGAAGCTGCTGCGAGCGGACATGAGCGAGCGCCAGCTCGAGGAGGTCCTGACCGACTTCTGGTTCAACCACTTCAACGTCTCCGCCGCGAAGAACCAGGACCGCTGGCTGTTCATCCCGTACGAGCGCGACGTGATCCGCCCGCGCGTGTTCGGCAAGTTCCGCGACCTGCTGGGCGCCGTCGCGCACAGCCCGGCGATGCTGGTCTACCTCGACAACTACCAGAGCACCATCGACGCGCGCTACGCGCCCGTCGGCGCCCAGGACGACATCGCGGAGATGGAAGGCGCGATGAACAAGAACGGCGGCAAGGGCCGCCGCAAGCTCGGCCTCAACGAGAACTACGCCCGCGAGCTGCTGGAGCTGCACACGCTCGGCGTGGACGGCGGCTACGTCCAGAAGGACGTGACCGAGCTCGCGCGCATCCTGACCGGCTGGACGATCGAGCGGCCCAACAAGCGGAACGCGGACAAGGTGAAGGACGTCGTCTTCACCTTCAAGCGCCGCATGCACGACCCGGGCGGCAAGGTCCTGCTCGGCGATCCGTACGCCTGGGCGGGCGAGGCCGAGGGAGAAAGGGCGCTGGACCGCCTCGCGCGCGACCCGCACACCGCGCATTTCCTCGCGCTGAAGCTGTGCCGCCGCTTCGTCGCCGACGCGCCGCCCGAGGCGCTCGTCGACCGCGTCGCCAAGCGCTTCCTGGATTCCGGCGGCGACCTGCGCGAGACGTACCGCGCGATCTTCGAGTCGCCCGAGTTCCGCGAGAAGCGCTTCTTCCGCTCCAAGGTGAAGACCCCGCTCGAGTTCGTCGCGAGCGCCCTGCGCGCCACCGGCGCCGAGATCCGCGACCCGGAGAAGGCCGCCCGCTTCGTCGACGCGCTCGGCATGCCGCTGTACCGCTGCGAGCCGCCGACGGGCTGGCCCGACCGCGCCGAGGCCTGGGTCAACGCCGGCGCCCTCGTCGCGCGCCTCAAGGCGGCCCAAAACCTCTTCAATCGCCGCCCCGACGCGGCCGTCTCCGCGGCGCCGGACGCGCCGCTCGGCGGCGTCGACCGCCGCGACGGCCGCGCGCTGGTGGCGCGCCTGACCGAGGCGTACCTGGGCGGCGTCGTCGCCGAGCGCACTCGCTCGGCGCTGTTCAAGAGGCTTGACGATCCTGAAATTTCCGGCGCGCGCCTCGACGACCAGAGGCGGACCTATCGCGTCGACCGCCTCGCGGCGCTCGTCCTCGGCGCGCCCGATTTCGAACGGAGGTAGCCCGCGTGAAGAAAGAGCTCCGCCTGTCGCGACGCGAGTTCCTGGCTGTGGGAGGCTTCGCGGCGATGTCCCTGGGGCTTCCGCGCTGGGCGCGCGCGGCCGCCGAGGCGGCCAAGCGCTCGGGCAAGACCTTGGTCGTCATCCTCCAGCGCGGCGCGATGGACGGCCTCAACGTCGTCGTTCCCTACGCCGATCCGGTCTACCGGAAAGCGCGCCCCACCATCGCCCTGGCCGCCCCGGGGCGCGACGGCGGGGTCCTCGACCTCGACGGGACCTTCGGCCTCCATCCGGCGCTGTCCCCCCTTCTGCCGCTCTACAAGGAGGGCCGGCTGGCGCTCATCCAAGCGGCGGGCTCCCCCGACG
>DATNGC010000005.1:0-3618 GCA_035606075.1 Elusimicrobiota bacterium | reverse complement strand
CTCCGCCGCCTGCCGGGTCATGTCGGCCGAGATGTCGAGCCCGATCACCTCCGCGGCCTTGCCGCGGAACTGCTTGGCGACGAGGCCCGTGCCGGTGGCGATGTCGAGCACCGTCTCGCCGCCGCGCGGGCCCGCCAGCTCGAGGATCTTCGCGAGAAGCGCCGGATCGACGACCCAATTCGAGGACTTGTTGTAGCGGGCGCTGCGGTCGCGGAAGTGGGACAGGACCTTCTTGCTCGGGGTCGCCATGCTCGTCACAGTTTAGTCATTTTTCCGACGCGAGCGAAAGGCGCAGACGGCGCACGAACAGCGCCTTGCGCAGGCGCCGCAGCGCGTTGCGGTCGCTCGCCAGCGACTTCAGGTCCATCCAGCCGCTCATGGCGCGCTCGCGCAGCCAGTACTCGAGCCGCGCCGCCGCGCCGGGCCCGCGGGCGGCCTGGTCCCGCAGCCCCGCCTCCTCGTTCTCGAGCGGATAGCCGAAGGCCTTCAGCTCGGCGAAAGCCTGGACCTCGAAAGCGCGAATCTCGCGCGCCGAGAGCCCGCGCTTGTACTTCGCCCGGTTCTCCTTCAGCACGGGCTTGTCGACGTTCTCCCAGGACGCGCTTTCGGCGGCCAGGCTGCTCGCTTCCCCGCTGCGGTGGTAGTCGAGCAGGCCCGGGAAGTATTCCTCGCCGAGGAAGGCGCACACGCGCCGGACCTCGCGCGCCGGGTCCTCCAGGAGGTCCTCGTAGCGCACGGCCAGCAGGGCGTCCGCGGGCAGGCGCGCCGCGAGGGCGAGCGCCTCGCGCTGCTGCGCGCTCCAGAGCCGTCCCACGTAGTGCGGATGGAAATGATTGAAGACCGAGCGCTTCGCCGAGACCGCGACGTCGCGCCCGTCGCGGACGAGGTGGACGAACTTCGCGTCCGGCGAGACGCGCCGCACGAGATCGGCGTAGTGGACGACGAAGGTGCTCTTGCAGCCCCAGCGCCTCTTCCCCTTCGCCCGGCGATATTGGTCGTACAGCGCGGCCTTGATCCCGTACACGCTCCGGGCGGGAGCCTCGGCGAACACGGCGTCCGGATCCAAAGGCCCGTCCCACGGGTAGAAGTGCAGGCGCACGAGCTCGACGGTGTCCTCGACCAAGCGGCGGAAGCGCCGGTCGTCGGAGAGGTCCCCGTACAGCGGCTCCAGCGGCATCATTTCCTTCATGATGTGCGGCGGGTGAGGGATCGCGAAGGCGGGATGCTGGTTGAGCATCAGCCGCAGGAGATTGGAGCCGGACCGCTCCGTGCCGATGATGAAGACCGGCGAGGCGCTCTCCATCCTACGCGCGCCGCGCCAGGACGCCGGTGGCGCAGCCGATGCCGCCCGCGCCGCGGCGCAGCTGCGGGATCGCGACCTCGGCCGCGACGGCGATCCCGGCCGCGGCGTAGGCGCGCTTGAGGACCGGGCAGTCCTTGGGCATCACGATCCGGCGGGGCGCGACGACGACCACGTTCATGCCCTGGCCTTCGGTCGTCTCCCCGATCTCGGGGACCGGCACCGCGGCGATGCGCCGGCGCCCGAGCAGGCGCAGGAGCGCTTTCGGAGCCAGCTCCGCGCGCACGAGCGCGAGGCGCGCGTCGACGAGCCGGACGAGCCCCATCAGGTGCTGGACCCCGCGCGGAAGGCGCGCCGGGATCGTCTCGACGCCCTGCCCCTTCAGCGCGGAGCGCAGCTGCGCGAACCCTTCGGCGTTGGTGCGGTTGCCGACGCCGCACAGGACCGTCTTCGGGTCGAGCCACAGCGCGTCGGCTCCCTCGAACAAGCCCTTCCCCGAGATCGTCCGGTTGATCGGGATCGCGAGCTCCGCCAGCGCCCGGGCCGCGTGCTTCTCCTCGCCGGCGCGGACCTCGCTTGCCATCCGCGAAACCATCGCGCCCTCGCGCGTGGCGAAGAAGAGGTCGGCGGCGAAGACCAGGTTGAACTTCGGCGGCCAAGGGCCGCCCGCGAACGCGCGCGGGATCCAATGCACCTCGACGCCGAGCCGGCGGTACGCCGCGGCCAGCGCGGCGACCTCGCGGCCGAGGGCGGCCGGCTCGATGCGCGCGAGGTGCTGGACCGCGTTCGGAGCGCGCGCCGAGCGGAGCTCCGCGCCGGGGCGGTGCAGCAGAACGGCTTTCAAGGGGCGGTGCTCGGAGTCGACGCGCCAGGGCGACCAGACGCCGCGGTCCGCGGCCAGCTCCGCCGCGAGGCTCTCCTTCCGCGGCTTCCAGCCGCGGCCCTGGTAGGCGGCGCTCTCGCTCGCTCTCATGCCCACTCCTCCCACCGCGACGGGTCGTAGCCCAGCTCGCGCGCCAGCTCCGCGACGCGCGCGCCGGCCACGCGCGGCGCGAGCGCGTCGCGGCGCTTGCGCCACTTCTGGGGCGCGGGCGGGGTCACCGACATGACGGGCGCCGCGCCGCGGTCGAGGGCGCGCGCGGGGTCCAGCCCCGCGAACTCGAAGATGCGGCCGAGCTCGCGCGACAGGGACGCCGCCTCGAGGAAGGACTCGTAGCGCACGCGCAGCGCGTCGTCGACGACGCCGCGGGCCGAGTCGCGCAGGATGTGCTCGTTGGCGCTCGCCCACTGATGTGCGCAGACGTCCTCCAGGGCGCCGCCGCGCAGCCCCGCCCAGCCCGGCGGAAGGTCGAAGTTCCACCAGGTCCGGGTCCAGGGCCGGTCGGCGCGGCTGTAACCTGAGATGTCCAAGGGCGCGAAGCGCCCCACATTCTGCGAATAAAACCCGTCCGACAGCCAGCCGTCCGCGAGGCCGCTGATCGCGGCGGCGGGGTTGCGCGTCAGCACGACGAACCGGAACTCGGCGTTCGGGAACAGCCGTCTCACGAGCCACATGCGGTAGCAGTCGGACGACGACTTGAGCAGCAGCGTCTTGGAGCCGAGCTCCCGCGGCCGCGGCAGCGCGCGCGGGCGCGGGACGACGAACGGCGGGTCCTCGAGCGCGAACTCCGAGAACGAGGGCGGAAGGACGTTCCCGGCCTCCGGGAAGTCGGCGGTCGGGTCGCTGCCGCGCAGGTCGTAGCGAGCCGGGTCCGCGGGCAGGGGAAGCTCGCGCAGCCCGCGGAGCGCGCGCCTCCAGTACTCGGCCGCCTCGAAGGGCGCGCCCGGCGCGCCGGCCGCGCCGAGGGCGCGGTCGCAGACCGCGCGCGCCCGCTCCGCGTCGAAATCCGACTCGGCATATTGTAGAGTGAGTCTCTGGACGCAGTCCGCCAGGTAGTGGTCGCGGCGGAAGCCGTCCGCGGCCGGGCCCGGCGCGCCGGCGTCCAGGAGGACGTCCTCCGCGATGGCCGCCGGGACCGCGGACGGGAGCGTGCCGTCGTCCGGCAGGAAGTCGGAGTCGTCCGCCGAGCGCGCGACGCCGACGCCGTGGAGGCGCTCGAAGACGCTGCCCTCGCCGTTGAGGGACAGCACGTCGAGATGGCGCGACAGCAGGTAGTGGAGAAAGCTGGAGCCGCAGCGGGACGCGGAGTCGATGACGAGGACGCGGCGGACGTCGGCGGGACGGCAGCCGTTGAGCCGGTCGGGGCTGAAACGGTCGCGGACGAAGGCGCGAGTCCTCCGGACTCGTTCCAGGAGCGCGGCGGCCGGATCCGGTGATT
>DATNGC010000004.1:0-86935 GCA_035606075.1 Elusimicrobiota bacterium | reverse complement strand
AGACGTGCTGGACCTTGCCTGCCATGGCGACCTTCTTGACCCCTTGGTCCTTGAGCGCCTTGATCGGCGCGTCGATCTGGCCGAGCTTGAACCAGGTGACCCCGCCGGCCACCTTCTCCAAAGCCGGATCGGTGACCCCGGGGATGCCCAGGGCGACGACGCGCACGCCGCGCCGCCGGGCCTCCTCGGCCACGAGCAGCGGGAAGCGTCCGGATCCCGCGACGAGGCCGAGGAGCTCGCTCAGACGGCGGCCTCCTCGATCTGCGTGACGCCCGCGGCCGGGCGCATGACGCCGCGCTTGCCCGCGGACTCGATGAAGTCGATCCACTCCTGCACTTCTTTCACCGGCGAGGAGCCCTTGAGCTGGGCCAGGGCGTCGGCCTGCGTGAGGCCGGACAAGAAGAGGGTCTTGTACGCGTCCTTGACCGCCGCCACGGCCTCGCGCGAGAACCCGCCGCGGCGCATGCCGAGGAGGTTCAGGCCGCGCAGGGTCGCGCGGTCGCCCTGCGTCGTCGTGAACGGGAGGATGTCCTGCCCGTTCATGGAGCCGCCGCCGAGCATCGCGAAGCGCCCGATGCGCACGTACTGATGGATCGCGCAGGAGCCGCCGAGCACCGCGCCGTCGGCGATGTGCACATGGCCGGCGAGGAGCACCGCGTTGACGATGATCACGCCGTTGCCGACGTGGCAGTCGTGGGCGACGTGGGAGCAGGCCATGAACAGGCAGTTGGAGCCGATCTTGGTGACGCCGCCGCCCTGGGCGGTGCCGCGGTTGATCGTCACGCACTCGCGCACGGTGTTCTTGTCGCCCATGACGAGACGCGTCTTTTCCCCTGCATACTTCAGATCCTGCGGCGGCGTGCCGACGTAGCAGCCGGCGTGCAGGACGTTGTCGGCGCCGAGCGTGGCGTGCTCGACGACGGTATGCGCGCCGACCTTGGTGCGCGCGCCGATGACGGCGTCGGGTCCGATGATCGCGTACGGCCCGATCTCGGCGGTCGCGTCGATCTTGGCGGTGGCGTCGACGATCGCGGTGGGATGGATGGCCATAAGACTAGGCCGCCTTGTCCACGAGCGCGAACGTCATATTAGCTTCTGCGGCGAGCTTCCCGTCAACGAAAGCTTCTCCCCGAAATTTACCGGCTCGTCCAAGCCGCAGAATCTCGATGTGGTGCTTGAGGACGCAGCCGGGCAGGACGGGCGCCCGGAACTTGGCCTCGTCGATGCCCATGAAGAAGGCGATCTTGTTCTCGAGGCCGCCCTTGGAGAGCAGCATCGCGCAGGCGGTCTGCGCCATGGACTCGACGATGAGCACGCCGGGCATCACGGGCTGGCCCGGGAAGTGGCCCTCGAAGAAGTGCTCATTGGCGGTCACCATCTTGGTGCCGACGCAGTACTTGTCCTCCTGGATGACGTCGATCTTGTCGATCAGCAGGAAAGGGTAGCGGTGCGGGATCGCCTTCTTGACGCCCAGGATGTCGAGCGAGCGCACGGGCGCGGCGGCGAACGGCGACGGGACGGCGGCGGTTTCGGCGGTCATTTTGCCTCCAGAACGCGGGTCTTGGTCTTGCGGGACTTCTTGGCGGCCTCGTCGAGCAGCTTGGCGAACTCGACGTTGTGCGCGTGGCCGAGGCGCTCGGCCTCGATGCGCATTTTAAATAGAGGTCTGCCGATCAGCGTGAGATCGCCGATCAGGTCGAGCATTTTATGGCGCACGAACTCGTCGGCGAAGCGCAGGCCCTCGGAGTTCGTGTGGAACTTGTCCTTGCCGATGACGATCGCGTTCTCGAGGCTGCCGCCCTGGGCCAGGCCCTGCGACTTGAGGTAGGCGACCTCGTACTCGAAGCAGAACGTGCGCGCGCGCGCGACCTCGCCGAGGTAGCTCTCGCGGTCGACGCTCATCGTGAGCGTCATCTTGGGCATCATCGGGTGGTCGTGGATCAAGGTCGCCGCGACCTCGAAGCGGTCCGACGGGATCGCGCGGTACTTCGCTCCGTCCTTGGCCGTGTAGGTCACCTCGTGCGGCAGGTGCAGCCAGCGCTTGGGCGCGTCGAGGTCGACCAAGCCCGCGCGCAGCAGCGCCTCCACGAACGGCAGGGAGGAGCCGTCCATGATCGGCGGCTCGTTGGCCGTGGTCAGGATATCGAGGTTGTCGATGCCCAGGCCCGTGCACGCCGACAGCACGTGCTCGACCGTGTGCACCTTCGCGTCGCCGAGCCCGAGGTTCGTGCCGCGGACCGTGGTCACGACGAAGCTCAGGCGGGCGGGGATCATCGGGATGCCCGGCAGGTCCGCCCGGAAGAAGCGGATGCCGGTGTTGGCCGGCGCGGGGCGGAACGTGATGCGGCACTTGTTTCCGGTGTGGAGGCCCACGCCTTCCAGCGAGACCTCTTCTTTGATGGTGACCTGCAGCGGATTCTGGTTCATAGGGGTGTCCAATCCTGAGATATCAAGCGGCGGCGTCCGTTTTGCCGCCGATGCCGAGCTTCTTCTCGATCTCCTTGAGGCGCTCGACGAACTCCGGCAGGCGGCCGTACAGCGCCTGGAGCTTGAAGGCCTCGCGGTGCGGGCGGCCCGGCGAGCCGAAGAGCACCGTCTTGGCCGGCACGTCGGCCATCACGCCCGTCTGGGCCGTGATGACCGCGCCGTCGCCGATGGTCAGGTGGCCGGCGATGCCGGCCTGGCCCGCGAGCACCGCGCCGCGGCCCACGACGGTGGAGCCCGCGACGCCCACCTGCGAGACCAGCACGGCGCCAGCGCCGATGCGCACGTTGTGCGCGACCTGCACGAGGTTGTCGATCTGCGCGCCGGGCTCGATGACCGTCGAGCCGAGGGTCGCGCGGTCGATCGTCGTGTTGGCGCCGATCTCGACGCCCGAGCCGACGATCACGTTGCCGATCTGCGGGATCTTGGTGTGCCGGCCGGTCTTGGGATCGGTCGTGAAGCCGAAGCCGTCGCCGCCGATCACGACGCCGGGGTGGAGCGTGACGCGGTCGCCGAGCTCGCACTCGTGCCGCACGACCACGCGGGGGTGGAGCAGGCAGTGCTCGCCCACCTTCGCCTCCTCGCCGATAAAGCACTGCGCGGAGACCACGGTGCCGGCGCCGATCACGGCGCCGCGCTCGATGACGGAGAAGTCGCCGACGCTGACGCCCGCGCCGAGCTTCGCTTCGGGATGGACCGAGGCCTTGGGGCTGACGCCCGCGGCCGCCCCGGCGCGGCGCGCGCCGTCGACGAGGCCGAGCAGGACCGCGAAGGACGCCTGGGGGTCCGCCACGACGATCTTGGCCTTGGCCGCGCACGCGGCGCCGGCGGCTGCCGGCGGCACGAGCAGGCAGCCCGCGCGGGAGGCTTGCGCCGCGGCCACGTACTTCATGTTGTGGAACGAAGCGACGTCGGAGGGGCCCGCGGAGGCGACCTCGGCGACGGCGGTGATCACGGCCGCGGCGTCGCCGGCGGCGACGCCTCCCAACAAGGCGGCGATCTCCGCGACGGTCTTGGGGGCGGGAAGCTTCTTCATGGGACCGGGGTCTCCTTCGATTTTTCCTCGAGGTACTTGAGCACCTTGTCCGTCAGGTCGACCGCCGGATGTCCGTACAGGATCGTGGTCTTGTCGATCACGACGCTGACGCCCTCGCGCCGGGCGACCTCGCTGACCGCGCGGTAAAGGCTGGCGAGAACCCGGTCCGTCTTGCGGCTCTCGACGTCGAGCAGGCCGCGGTCGGCCTCGTCGTGCTCCTGAGTGAGCTCGGACTCCTTATGGGCGATGTCGGCCTGCAGGGAGATGATCTTGGCGTCGAGCTCGAGCAGGCGCTGCGCGGGCGTGGGCCCCGCGGGAGCCTGGGCCACGGGCGCCGCCGGCGGCGGCGCGGGGAACATCCCCGCGGCCGATCGGACGGCCGCCGAGGAGACGGCGGGAACGGCCGCGGCGCCGTCGGAGCTTGGGACCGCCGGCTTGGCCGGAGCGGGGGCCGCGGCCGGCTTGGCCGTGGTCGTGGACGCGGCCGGAGGGACGGCGGCGGCTCCGTCGGAGCTCGGAACCCCGGGCTTGGCGGCCGGGGGCGAGACGGGCTCGGGCTCCGTGGCGGCCATGCCGGGGAGCGCGAGCTCGCGCGCGCGGGCGGGCGCCGGCGCGGTGGACGCGGCGATGAGCGCCTGCGCCGCCGGCGACAGCGCGGGCCCGGCCGGAGCGGCGGGCGCGGCGGCCGTCGAGACCGCGGGGGCCGGGGTCACGGCCGGGACCAGGGCCGCCGCCGGCGCGGCGGTGGACGGGACCGGCGCCAGCGACATGGAGTGTGCCAGGGCGTCGCGCTCGACGCGCGTGGCGTCGAGCTCTTGGCGCAGCTTCAGGAGCTCCGCCTTGCGCAGGTTCACGCGCTCCTCGGCCTGGCGGACGAGCTCCTCGAAGCCCTCCTTGGCGCGCTGCGAGTCCGGGCTGTTCGTGAACAGGCGCTGCATGTCCACGTAGCCGACGCTTCCGCGCTCGCCTCGGTTCTCCTCGAGAGACAGCTCGATGGCCCGCGCGGAAGCGGCCAGCAGCAGGACGGCGATCAAGGCGGTGGTTTTCATCAGAAGAGAGGCCCCAGTCCGAAGTTGATTTGATAGAGCTTTTCGCCGGGGCGATGGTTGAGACCGTAGCCGTAGTCCAGGCGGATCGGGAACGCCGGCGTCACGAAGCGCAGGCCGACGCCGACGTCGCTCTTGAGGTCGCGCTCGTCGCCGCCGAAGCGGGTCGTCGCGTCGGAAACGCTGTGCCAGGAGCCGCCGGCGTCGTAGAAGAACACCATCTTCACGATGGTCTTGTGCTTCTCGCGCGCCAGCGGAAACCCGAACTCGAGGTTCGCCACGTCGTAGACGATGCCGCCGTTCTGCGCGCCGGCCTCGCCGGAAGGCGAGTAGCCGCGCAGGGAGTCCTGGCCGCCGATATAGAAGCGGTCCTGGACGGCGACCTCGGTGGATTGGCCGAACGGCGTGACGTAGCCGCCGCGGTTGTAGAACGACAGGACGAAGGGCCAGTCGTCCACGTCGAAGAGCTTGGCGTGCGCCTGGTTGGCGATCGTCGGCTTGAAGTAGTTGATGTCGCCGAACAGCGGGCCGCCGGAGAGCGTGGCCCCTATCGAGTTGCGGGTGCCGCGCGTGGGGTCCCAGATGCTGTCGCGCGTGTCGCGCGCGAGCTCCACGCCGACCAGCGACTGCAGGCTGGTCCCCGGGGTCAGCAGGCCCTGGAAGTCCTGGCCGGCGTCGATGTTCTCGATCGACACCTGCTGCATGGTGTAGCTGAGGTTGAGCTGGTACTTGTCCTCGGAGAAGCGCGGACCGAGGCGCACGCTGCCGCCGGTGCGCCGCTCCGTGTAGGCGTTGAGGTCTCCCTCGAAGGGGTTGATGCGCCGCGTGTGGAACAGGTCGAAGCCGAGGCTGGTCGGGTGGTCGCCGACCCACGGCGTCGTCCAGCTCAGCGAGTAGTCCTGCACGCGCTTTCCGAACGACCAGTTCAGCGAGGCCTGCTGGGCGCGGCCGAACAGGTTCATGTGCTTGAGCGAGAGGGTGCCGATCAGGCCGTCGACGGAGGAGTAGGCGGCGCCCGCGGTCAGCACGCCGGGCTTGCCCTCGGTCACGTCGAAGGTCAGGTCCACCTTGTCGGGGTCGACCGGCGACGGCTGCAGGTCGACGTCCACGTCGTCCATGAAGCCGAGGTTCATGATCTTCTCGCGGCTCTTGCGCACGCGCGACGCGGAGAAGCGGTCGCCGGGCTTGACGACGACCTCGCGCTTGATCACGTACGTCTTCGTCGCCTTGTTGCCGTCCACGTCGACGTGGTCGACGTAGGAGATGGGGCCTTCGGTGATCTCGTAGCGCACGTCCATCTGGTCGGTCTTGGGGTTGTAAGTCTTGACCGGGTTCACGCGCGCGCGCAGGCGGCCGACGTCGGCGTAGAGCTCCTGGACGCCGCGGATGGTCTCCTCGTACTTCTCCTGGCTGAAGACGGCGCCCTGCTTGTAGTCGATCGTTTTGTAGACCTCGGAGGACTTGAAGATGATGTAGCCGGTGAAGGTCGACTTGCCGAAGCGGTAGGGGCGGCCCTCGAGGACGCCGACCGCGATCGAGATGCGCTCCTTGTCGGGGCTCAGGGTGACGAGCGGCGTGCTCAGGCGCACGTCGAGGTAGCCGTTGTTCTTGTACTCGGTCTCGATCTTCTTGAGGTCCTCGGGCAGGTCCTTCTCGAAGTAGACCTTCTTGCGCTTGTTCTTCATGAGGCCGAGCAGCTTCTTGGGCTTGAACGCCTTGACCCCGGAGAGCTCCACGAGCGAGATGGTCGACTTGGCGCCCTCGACGATCTTGAAGGTCACGTCCGCCTTGGACGCGGCGGTGTCGATCACGGCGTCGAAGTCGACGGTCGCGTCGAGGAAGCCCTTCTCGTGGTACTTGTCGAGGACCTTTTTCTCGTCTTCCTCGAGCTTGAAGCGGTCGTAGGGGTCGGAGGTCTTCACCGACAGCTCGTCCGAGAGGGTGCCCTTCGACAGCTTCTTCTGCCCCGAGAAGGCGATCTTCCGGATGACCGGCTTCTCCGTGACCACGAAGGTGAGCACGACCTGCTTGTCGGAGCCGGCGACCTTGCGGAAATGGTCGGGGACGGGCTTGTCGGTGAGCGTCAGCTCCGCGCCGACGCGCTCGAACTCTCCCAGGCCGAGCAGGGACTGGATGTCGCGGTCCAGGTCGGGACGGTCGTACAGGTCGCCTTTGCGGGCCTTGGTCTGGCCGCGGATCGTCGACATCTTGACGTTCTTGAGCCCGATGGCCTTGATGTCGCCGAGGACCCAGGGGCGGGGCACGACGCCGGAGGAGGGGGCTGGCGCCGGGGCGGGGGTCCAGGCGCCGGTCGACAGCCCCGGGAGCGCGGCGGGCGCGGTGGAGACCGAGGGGACGAGGGAAGCGGTGGAGAGCTGGACTCCGGAGGAGGAGCCCGTCGAGACCGAGGGCGCGAGCGCGGCGGTGGAGAGGTCGACCGCCGGCGCGGCGGTGGAGACGGAGGGCGCACCCGTGGACGAGGCGGTCGAGATCGCCGGCGGGGGCGCAGTCGGGGCCGTCCCGGACGAGGGCGTCTGGGCTGAGGCCGAGTTCGAAAGCGCCGCCGCGGCGAGGATGGCCATCAGGAGCCTTTTCACCGGAAGACCGAGTATATCAAATCGGTTTCCGGGGCGGGGGATCGCGCCGAAAGAGGCGGCTTTTCCTTATATTGATCCTCTTGACAGGAAAGGGAAAAAGGAGGTCGGGCTTGAGCGGCCCGGGACTTACGACAAAGGCCCGCTCCGCCGGCTTGACAAACGGGATCCGGCCTGTTATTATTTTGATATCAAACTATGGCCACCAAATACCGCGGCACCCAAGACGAGATCCGGGCGCTCAGCGCCCTGATCAACCTCATGCGCGCTTCGGAAGCCTGCGCCGCTTCGCTTCAGCGGGAGATCGCCGACAAGCGCCTGACCGGGAGTCAGTTCGGCATCCTCGAGGCGCTGCTGCACCTCGGGCCCGTCTGCCAGGGGGAGCTGGCCGGCAAGCTCCTGCGCAGCGGGGGGAGCGTCACCTCCGTGGTCGCCGGCCTCGAGAAAAGAGGCCTCGTGGAGCGGCGGCGGGACGGCTCGGACAAGCGCTTCGTCAGCGTGATCCTGACGGAGAAGGGGAAGAAGCTCATCGGCGCGATCTTCCCGGAGCACGCGAAGTCCGTGACCCGCCAGTTCGCGGCCCTGACGGCCCCGGAGCAGGAGGAGCTGCGGCGCCTGTGCCGCAAGCTCGGCAAGGCGATCGCGCAGGCCTGATTTTTTGGCTATTTATTTTGATTTCGAAATAGTGGATACAGACATCTGAAAGATCGGAGAAAGGAGGAGTTATGAAAATCGCGATCGCCGTCACTCGTTTCCTGCTGGGGCTGGGCTTCGCCGTCTTCGGGGCCAACATCATCCATCCGTTCATGCCCCAGCCGCCCATGTCGGGGCTGCCCCTGCAGTTCATGACCGTCATGGGGCCCACGCATTGGATGACCCTCGTCGGCGCGTTCCAGCTCGTCGGAGGCCTGCTCGTGCTCGCCGGCGGGACGGCGCCTCTTGGGCTCGCCCTGCTCGCGCCCGTGCTGGTCAACATCCTGGCGTTCCACACGCTGCTCATGGGCGGCGAGGGGATCGCTCCGGGCGCGGTGTTCACCGTCTTGGAGCTGTTCCTGTTGTACGCCTATCGGGGCTACTTCGCGCCGCTGCTCACGACCGGCGCCAAGCCCGCGGCCTAGGGCCAAAGAGAAGCCGGGCGGAGGGGAACCTCCGCCCGGCCTTTTAACGTCCGGCTGCAGCCGTCAGCGCGCCTTGGCGAGCGCCTTCCGCTTCGGTCCCGGCTTCGGCGCCGGAGCCGACGAGACGGCGCCCTTCTCGGCGTCGTAGTAGTCCAGGCCGGAGTGGTCCAGGACTTCCTCTCCCATAAGAATCCTCAACGTGTTCTTCAGCTTCAGGTGCTGGATGAACAGGTCGTGCTCGGGCTTGAGGTCCTCGCGGCACTGCGGGCTCTTGAAGTAGAACGACAGCCATTCCTGGATGCCCTTGAGGCCGGCGCGCTTGGCCAGGTCCAGGAACAGGACGAGGTCGAGCACGATCGGCGCCGCCAGGATCGAGTCGCGGCACAGGAAGTTGATCTTGATCTGCATCGGCATGTCCATCCAGCCGCGGATGTCGATGTTGTCCCAGCCTTCCTTCGCGTCGCCGCGGGGAGGGTAATAGTCGATGCGGACCTTGTGGTGGAACTTGCCGTACAGGTCGGGGTAGCTCTCCGGCTCCAGGATGGTGTCGAGCACCGACATCTTGCTCTTTTCCTTGGTCTTGAAGGAGCCCGGGTCATCGAGCACCTCGCCGTCGCGGTTGCCGAGGATGTTGGTCGAGTACCAGCCCGACAGCGCCAGCATGCGCGCCTTCAGCATGGGCGCGATGGTGGTCTTCATGAGCGTCTGGCCCGTCTTGAAGTCCTTGCCCATGATCGGCGTGTTCGTCAGCTCCGCGAGCTCGACGAGCGCCGGGCAGTCGCAGGACAGGTTCGGCGCGCCGTTGCCGTAGGCGATGCCGGACTTGATCGCCGCGTAGGCGTAGATCATCGACGGCGGGATCTCCGGCGCGGAGTCGCGCAGGCCCTGCTCGAACGCCTCGATGTCCTCGTGCACCGCCGTCTGCTCGGGCAGGATCTCGGTGGAGCCGCACCAGAGCATCACGACCCGGTCGCAGCCGTTCTTCTTCTTGAAGCTCTCGATGTCCGCGATGACCTGCTGGGCGAGGTCCATCTTGGACTTGCCCTTCTTCGGATTGACGGCCTTGATGTTCTTGATGTAAGCCGGGTCGTAGATGGGAGACATCGGCTTGATTGCCTCCAGCTCCTTCTTGATCGGCGCGAGCTGCGCCGCGTCGAGCACGCCGGCCTTCGTCGCGGCCGCGAACATGTCGTCGGTGTAGAAGTCCCAGCCGCCGAACACGAGCTGGTTCAGCGCGGCCAGAGGCACGAAGTCCTTGATGAGAGGCGAGCGGTTCTCGTAGCGCTTGCCCAGCCGGATCGTCTGCAGCTGCGTCAGCGAGCCGACCGGCTTGCCGAGGCCCTTCTTGACGAGCTCCACGCCCGCGATGAAAGTGCTGGAGACCGCACCCATTCCCGGGAGCAGGATCCCGAGCTTGCCCTTAGCGGGCGGGATACGGCTGTCGTGCTTGTTCATTGTCGTTGACTCTCCTGAGATACAGCATGATGCCAAAGTAGAGGAGCCCGCCGATCGCGGCGGCCCACAGGAACTCGTAGACGCAGTCCACCATCGCGAGGAGGACGAGCAGGTAGATGAAGTCGCGCTGCGCGAGCGAGTTCTCGAGCTTCGCGAGCTTGGACTCGCCGTCGGTGACGCCCGCCTCCGGCGCGGAGACCGCGCGGTGCCGGCGGCGGTGCTGCCAGGCCGTCGCCGCCGAGGCGACCACGCCCAGGTCCGCCACCGCCGCGAGCACGAGCGTGTGCGCCCCGTTGCCCGTGCGCCAGAAGCCGACGCCGAGGCAGGTGAACAGAGCGAGGTGGACGACGTTGTCGCCCCAGAAATCGAGGTCGCTGCCGAACGCGCTCTCCTGGAAGCGCACGCGCGCGAGCTCCCCGTCGCAGCCGTCGAGCACCGAATGCAGCCACACGAGAAGCGCTCCGGGCACGTAGGCGGCGCGCGAGGCCCCCAGGAAGAAGGCCGCGCCCGCGAGCCCGAGCAGGGTGCTGAAGAGCGTCATCTTGTTGGGCGTGACCGACGTCTCCAGGAGCTGGCGCGAGACGGCCAGCGAGATGTGGCGGTCGAAATGCCGGGCCATGAAGCCGTCCTGGCTCTTGGGGCCCGCCGCCATCAGCCAGGAGATCGTCTCCTCGGCCGCCAGCGGCGCCTCGAGGCGGCGGTACGCGCCCGCCGGCAGTTCCTGCTTGGCCCGGGAGATCACGTCCTCGCGAGCGAGGACGACTTGGATCACGCCGAGCCCGGAGGCGTCGTTGAACGAGACGGACTCCCGGTAGCTCTGTCGCGCGACGTGAGCCAGCGTCTCGACGCGGATGAAATGGTCGGCGGAGAGCCCGAGGTAGGGCGGTTCGCACTCGACGAGCGACGCGTCGCCCTTGGGCACCCAGCGGATATCAAGTCCCGGAGGAATACGCAGCCGGTCCAGGACGTCCTCCGCCGGCGCGTGCATGCCGATCCACACGGACTTGATCCCGGCCCGCGCGGCCGTGAACAGCTGGCGCTCGAGCACGCTCATGCCGCCGACGCGCTGCCAGAGCAGCGGCGCGTGCGCGACCCAGAGGATCGCGCGCTCGTAGAGAGCCGGCGTGGAGGCGCGCTCAGGCACGGGCGGTCTCCCGTCCGGCGTACGCCGCGCGGATCGAGCCGAGGCAGAACGCGGCCTCCTCGAGGCTCGCGCCCCGGCCGTCGCCCCGGCGCTCGGCCTCGAACGCGGGCCACATCGCCTCGAGCCAGTCCGGGTGAGCCGAGCCCGCCGACAGCTTCGCCGCGAAGCGGACGGTCTCCTCGGTCCCGTTCGCGCGGATCACGAGGAGGTCGTCGCGCAGCTCGGCCGAGCCCTTCTCGCCCACGACGAGCGCCGAATTGGAGCGCTCGGAGGCGCGCCAGGAGAGGTGCATGGTGCCGGTGGCGCCGGGGGCCTCGAACAGGACCGTGGCGAGCTCGTCGACCGCGCCCTCGGGCTGCAGGACGGCCGAGACGAGGCGGATTTCCGGACCGAGCAAGCGGCGCAGCAGGTAAAGATTGTGCCAGCCGTGGTCGACGAGGATGCCGCCGCCGGAGATCGCGGGGTCCTTGCGCCAGTCGCCGGGCAGGGCCGAGACGGACGGCTTCGTGCGAAGGACTCGGATCTCGGCGTGGCGGAGGGCGCCGAGGGCTCCGGAGGCGGCCGTCTCCAGCAGGCGGGACCATTGCGGAGAGTGGGCCCAGTTGTTGACCGAATAAACGACGCGGTCGCGGGCTTCGGCCTCGGTGCGGATGCGGGCGATCGCCTCGGGGTCCAAGGTCAACGGCTTCTCGCACAGAACGTCCAACCCTGAACGAAGCCCGGCGAGAACGGCGTCCGCGTGGTGCGCCGGCGGAGTCGTGACGATAATAGCATCGAGGTCACGCTCCACGGATAACAGCTCCGCGGTGCCCGCGTAGAGACGAACTTTGGGCGCGCGGAGGGCGGCCGCTTCGCGGCGGACGGATGAGACCTCGGCGATCGCGGAAATCTCGACCCCGGCCTTTTTGAGGACGGGAAGATGAGCGTTTTCCGCGATCGCGCCGAAGCCGATCAGACCGACGCGACGGACCTTCGTCAGAGAGAGCGCCTCCGGCTCACGACAGCGAGAGACTCTCCCAGAAGCGCCAAACCTTTGAGAGCCTCGGCTTCGGAGATGAGCAGAGGCGGGTTGATGCGCAGCGACGGGTTGTAGGCCATCGTCAGCACGCCCTTCTTGAGGCCCTCTTCGAAAATCTCGCGGCAGATCGCCTTGTCCAGAGGCGCGCCGGTCTTCGGGTTCACGAGGTCGACGCCGAGCATGAGACCGCGGCCGCGGACGGAGCCGATGAGCGGCTGCTCCGACTGCATCTTCTGCAGGGTCTTCAGCATCGACGAGCCGACCTTGGCGGCGTTCTCGACGAGCTTGTCGCGCAAAATGATCTGAAGAGTCACGTCGCAGGCGGCCGCGGCCAGCGGATTGCCGCCGTAGCTCGAGGACGAGCCCGACGGGTTCGCCCACGGCTTGGCCGAGGCGGTCTCGGTGGAGGTCACCACGCCGGAGACGGGGAAGCCGCCCCCGAAGCCCTTGCCGATCGTCATCATGTCGGGGATCACGCCCTCGTGGTCGCAGCCGAACATCTTGCCGGTGCGGCCGAAGCCCGTGATCATTTCGTCGGAAATAAACACGGCCCCGATCTCCTTCGCGAGCTCGCGCACGCCCTTGAAGAAGCCCGCGGGGGGAATGACGTTCCCGTTGGTGCCCTGCACCGGCTCCAAAATGATCGCGGCCACGGCGCCGGTCGTCTCGCGCTTGAGCTTCTCCCTCAGGAACGAGAGGCTGTGCGCTCCGCAGTCATGCTCGCCTTCGGCGCCGAACGGGCAATGGCGGGAGTCCGGATACGGGGACAGATGGAGTCCGGGAGCCGTTGCGCCATAGCCGTTTTTAAAGCCGTCGTTGAGCAGGCCCATCACGCCCGAGGTCTTGCCGTGGAAGCCGCCCCAGAAGCCGACGACCTCGAACTTGCCGGTCTTGGACTTGGCCAGGCGCAGCGCGGCCTCGACGGCCTCGGCGCCCGAGCTGTAGAGCTGGCAGCGCGTGAGCCCCTTGGGCGTCACGCTCGCGAGAGTCTTGAGGAAGTTGACGCGGTGCGGCGTCGTGAACGAGCCGACCGCGGTCTTCGCGGCCTGCTCGCCGACGGCTTTGGCCCAGTCCGGGTGGCCGTAGCCGAGCGAAGCGACGCCGATCCCGGCGACCATGTCGAGGTATTCCTTGCCGTCCACGTCGCGCATCGTCGCGCCCTTGCCGGACTCGATGGCCAGCTGGGCGTACAGCGCGATCGTCTGCAGGCCGGGAGCGATGAACTCCTGCTCCTCCTGGAACAGAGCCTTCGACTTGGGGCCGGCGGAATAGGGAGCGTCCGTCAGGGTCTGAGGGGTCATGGTTTAGGCCTTCCTTTGGGATGGAGACGCCGCCGTCTGGCGCAGGCGCGCGCGCAGCCGGCGGGCGATCTGGACCGAGGCCTCGGAGCGTACGCGCGCGAAGCTGGGCCAGGAGTTGATGTCGATGACGAAGATCTTGCCGTCGGGGGTCACGATCGCGTCGCCGCCGAAGATTTCCACTTTGACCGCCCGAGCCGCCATCTCGGCCTGGGCCGCCAGGTCCTCGAGCTCGAACGGCAGGCGCCGCGCGGTCGAGGGGTCGTGGTAGAACCAGGTGAACCACTGGCCGGGGCCGACGCCGTAGAACTTGATCAGGTCGCCGTCGGTGTGGCGCTGGACGGCCATGTCCTTGATCTCGCGGCTTTCGAACTCGCGGCGGATCGCGTCGACCTCCTTCCAGTCGCGCGCGAAGACCACGTCGTAGGCGCAGGTGTTGTGCACGTCGCCGCGCTTGACCCAGTAGCCGGCGGCGGCCTCGAAGGCGGGGGCTTTCGCGTTGGCCTCGGCCGACGTGCGGCGCACCTCGGTCGGCGGGTACGAGAGGCCGGGCGTCCTCGCGAAGGAGTCGAGCATCCGGGTGCGGTAGCAGCCGAGCACGGAGTCCGACGGGTTGATGACCATGACGCCGGTCTCGGCCTCGAGCTTCTTGAGCCGCATCAGGCGCGGATAGGTCTCGCACATCGGAACGATCGTGTCGAAGCCCGCCGCGTCGGCGCGGTCGAACTCCTCGGGCGTCATCACCGTCGTCTGCGTCTTGAGGATCGAGAGCTGGTCCATGACCGCCTTGAGGATCAGCGCGTCGTCCGACTCGCGGCCCGGCGAGTTCTGCGTCTCCCGCAAGATGCCTAAAGCCTTCATCGCTTCGTCTCCGCCGTCAGGTAGGCCTCGGCCGCGAGCACGTCCTCGGGACGGTCGACGTCGAGGGTCTTGGTAAGGATGGGTCCGGCCACGCGGGCGCCGCCCGAGACCAAGCTTCGCCAGAAATCGCGCAGGCGCGCGTGCGCGGACGGCTCGGGCAGGCGGGCGGCCGCGGCGCGGGTCATGTAATAGAGCCCGCAGGTCACGAGCTCGCGCTTTCGCGCGTCGTCGCCGATCGCGGACACGAGGCCAGCGGCGTCGGCGTCGGCCCACAGCGGCTTCTCGTCGTCGACGTGAGCGGTGAGGGCCAGGCCCGCGTCGGCGCGCGCCGCGCGGCACTCGTTCCAAAATCGCGCGACGTCGGCCGGGGGGACGAGCGCGTCCACCGTGCTGATCAGGAAGGCGTCCTCGCGCTCGGCGAGGCGGAGCGAGACGAGGCGGAAGCTCTCGTACGACGACGCGGTGTCCCGCGACACGAAATCGAAAGCGAAGCCCGGGAACGCCGCCGTCAGGCTCGGGGCGACGGCGCCGCCGCGCGAGTTGGTCAGCACCGTGAGCCCACGCGCGCCGGCGGCGCGCAGCGCGCCGACGATCCAGTGGGAGAGAGGCCGGCCCGCGACGGGCACGAGCGGCTTGACCGTGCCCGGGTGGCTCGCCGCCAGGCGCGAGCCCTCGCCCGCCGCGATGACGCCGGCCGCGAAGCTCACGCGAGGACCGCCTCGAGCTCGGCGACGGTGCGCACGGTCCAATCCTGGCCGGCGTCGGGCGTCTCGGCCCCGGCGCAGACGAGCGCTTTCTTCATGCCGGCCGCCGCCGCGCCCTTCATGTCGCGCGGGATGGAGTCGCCGACCATGACGCAGTCCTCGGGGCGGGCGTCGAGAGCGCGCGCGGCGTGCAGGAAGATCTCCGGATCCGGTTTCTCCACGCCCAGGACGCCGGAGTCGGCGACGACCGCGAAATGTCCGCGCAGCCCCTCGGCGCGCAGGATCCCGTCGAGGTTGCCGTAAAAGTTGGAGACGACGCCGAGGCGGAAACGGGAGGCCAGCCGCTCCAGGACGGGCTTCAGGACGCGGAAATGCCGCCGGCTGTCCTCCGCGAAGCGCCCCGCGATCTTCGGAGTCAGGTCCGCGCGCTCCGGGGCCAGGGCGTCCAGGACGCCGCGGACCTGCAGGCGCAGGGTCTGCTCGAGGTCGAGTCCGTCCAGCGCGAAGCGCGCCGGCAGGTTGTCATCCGAGTCGTAGAAAGCCCGGTCGAAGCGCGAGCGGTCGGAGACGATCCCGTTTTCCTTATAAATGGGATAAAAGCGCTCGAGCCAGGTGGTCCCGTCGGAATCGAGCGTCCCTCCGTAGTCGAAGAGGACGGACTTCATTTTTTAATTATATATCAAAAACCTGTTTTTCTGAGGGCGTCACAATAAGATGACATCGTCGACATCTTGACAAACTCGGCTAAACCTGTTATTAATCCCCCTACGCCGAGTCCGACCCGCCTGTCCGGGGGTCGGCGGCGCTTTTTTTTGCCCCGATCCGGAGATTCATCGCGGTTTTGTCAGGAAAGTTTGAACGAAGTTTTTCGGACCGGTATTGACACCCATGGACAAACCTGTTATAAATCACCGAGTTCAAAAAAAGCGCCGAGTCCGACCCGTCGGGATGAACGACGGGGCGGCGGCGCTTTTTTAATCGGCGAATAAATGGCCATCAAAATGGACGTCGTCAAAGCGCGCTTGGGCGCCCTGAAGGGGCTGGGGGAGCTGTTCCTCGGCCCGCGGGACGTCGTGGCCGTGGACATCGGCGCCTACGCGGTCAAGGTCGTCCTCCTCAAGCAGGAGGGGACGGCGCTGCAGCTCAAGGCCTGGGGCCATCTCCCGATCGGCGCGAAGGCCGACGCGTCCCCGGAGGAGCGCAAGACCGCCGTGGTCAACGCGCTGCGCGCCTTCCTCGTCGAGAAGGGCGCCAGCGTCCGCGACGCGGCGACGTCCCTGTCCGGCAACGCCGTCATCGTGCGCTACGTCAAGTTCCCGCGCCTGACCAAGACCGAGCTCCAGGCCACGCTGGCCACCGAGGCCGAGCCGTTCATCCCTTTCGACATCAACGAGGTCCAGCTCGGCTTCCACATCCTGAGCGAGATCGTCGAGGACGGGCAGAAGAAGATGGAGACCGTGCTCGTCGCGGCCAAGAAGGAGCTCGTGACCGCCCGCATCGATATCCTCCAAGGCGCCGGCTTCACGCCCGCGATCATGGACGTCGACAGCTTCGCGCTCGAGAACGTCCACGAGAAGATCCGCGACCCGAAGGAAGGGGCGGCGGCCACGCTTTATTTGAACCTGGGCCACATGGTCACGAACCTCTCGATCGTCGAGAACGGCGTGACGCGCGTGGTGCGCGACGTCTCCCTCTCCGGCGCGACGATGACCAAGGCCGTCGCCAAGGCGTTCCAGTGCGAGCCGGCGAAGGCCGACGAGCTCAAGAAGCAGTACGGCGTCATCGTCGACCCCGCCGAGAAGGAAAAGGCCCTGGCGGACGGCAACCGCGAGGCGCTCGGCGTCTCGCAGGCCATCGGCCAGGTCGCGCGGGACCTCGTCGGAGAGGTCCATCGCTCCGTCGACTTCTACCTGTCGCAGGGCCCGGACCGGGCGATCGGGCGCATCGTGCTCTCCGGCGGGACCGCGCGCGCGAAGAACCTCGACAAGCACCTGTCCGGCGAGCTGAAGGTCCCGGTGACCGTGCTCGATCCTTTCTCCTTCGTCTCCGGGGGCGCGGCGGTGCCCGAGGAGCTGCGCCCGGCTTTCGGCGTGGCCGTCGGCCTGGCCCTGCGGCGCAACAGGGATTGGGAATAGATGATCAAGGTCAACCTCGTCCCCGCCGAGATCCTCGCCAAAGCGCGGCAGCGTCAGCTGCTGCTGCAGGCTTCCGTCGTCGGCGGCGTTCTCGCGGTCGTGCTGGTCGTGATCTCGCTCGTCCATTGGGCCGGGCTGTACCGCCTGCAGAACGAGTACAACTATAAAGAATCCAAGCTGCGCGAGCTCAGCGCGATCGTCGCGAAGGTCGAGGAGCTCGAGAAGGCGTCGGAGGCCGTCCGCGCCCGGCTGGGCGTCATCGAGACCCTGCTCAAGGGCCGCGCGTTCTATCCTCTCTTCATGTCTGAGTTCGCCCGGACCGTCCCGAGCGGAGTGAAGGTCACGAGCATGGCGACGGCGATCCAGGGCAACGGCGGCTTGAAGCTGACGATCGTCGCCGTCGCCAACAGCAACGACGACGTCGCCGCCTGGATGCGCACGCTCGAGAAGGACACGCACTTCGCCGCGGTCGAGCTCGGTCCCGTCGCCGCGGCGGGGAAGGGGTACAACTTCACGATCACGACGATGTACACGCTCAAGCTCTGACCATGGCCATCCAGCTCTCGAAGCAGCAGCAGCAGTATCTCGGCGCGGGCGCGGTCCTGCTCGCCGTCGGGGCCGGCGTCTACGTCAAGTTCTTCTGGATGCCGATCTCGCAGAAGATGTCGGACTTGTCCGGCCAGATCGAGCAGATCGACAGCAAGATCGCCAAGGCGACCGCGCAGGCCTCCCGCCTCCAGCGCCTGCAGGCCGACCTGGCGAAGCTGAACCAGGACGCCGTCGAGGCGGAGCGCCGGCTTCCGAAGGCGAAGGACGTGCCCGACGTGCTGGTCACGCTGTCGACCCTGGCCCAGCAGAACCGGGTCGACGTCATGTCCTTCTCGCCGGGCCCGACGAAGAGCCAGCAGTTCTTCACCGAGCTCAGCTACCCGATGACCGTGAAGGGCAGCTACCACAACATCGGCCGGTTCCTCGCCGCCATCGCGCTGGAGGAGCGCATCTTCAACGTCAAGGACGTCGTCTATCCCTCGGCGGGCGCCGACGGCGCGATGACCGTGTCGTTCACGCTGCTCACGTACCAATATAAAGGATGATCTCCTCCCTCGCCGCCGTCCTGCTCTGCGCCGGCGCCTTCGCGGCGCCCGCGCCCGCGCCGGCGGTGGCCGCCTCCACGGCTCCGGCCGCCGCGCTTTCCCCGGCGCTCGCTCTCAGCACGTACACGGTCTCGACGCTCTACACGGGCGACAAGGTGCGCGATCCCTTCATGCCCGCGACGGTCGGCGGCGCCGGGCGGGCGCGCGACAAGAACGCGCCGCTCGTCGTCGACATCCACTCTCTCGAGCTGCGCGGCATCATGCGCGATTCGCAGAGCGCTTTCGCGCTGTTCTCGATGGACAACGGCACGACGCTGATCCTGCGCGGCCGCCGCCTGTACGACGAGCGCAACAAGCCCGTCCCCGGCATCACCGGGTCCATCAACATGAAGCAGAAGCGGGCCGAGCTCATCACCGCCGACAAGGATCGGCAGCCCTTCCAGCTCGGCGAGCTCGACGCGGGCCGCAGCAAGGAAAAGCCGGGAGCCGAATAGCGAGGGGAACGGAGAAGCCATGACCACCGACCATTTCAAGAAGGCGCTGGCGGCGCTGCTCGCCGCGGCGCTCGTCGTCCCCCAAGGCGCCGTCGCGGCTTTCGCCGCCGATGCGGCCTCCGCCGCCCCCGCGGCCGCTTCCACGGCCGCCGTGACGGCCCCGGCTCCCGCCGCCTCCGCGCCGGCTTCCTTCCGCGGAGTCGTCGTCGGGCCCGACAGCGTTTCGATCCGGCTCAGCGGCCCCGTCCAGTACAACAGCTTCCTGACCCAGAAGCCCCCGCGCCTGATCCTGGAGCTCCTCGACACCAAGAACGACGTCGCCCGCGCCGCGCGCTCCTCGAAGGGGCAGGGCGATTACCTGAAGGGCGTGCGCACGAGCCAGTTCCGGGTGACGCCGCGGCTGATCACCCGCGTCGTGCTCGACTTGAACAAGATGGCCGTCTACAAGATCGGCTCGGACTCCGCGGGCATGACCGTCAAGCTCGCCGGCTCGGGGGCCGAGGACGCCGCCGGTTCCGACAAGGCCGCGGCCGCGGACGAGCCCCCCGCGCCCAAGCCCGTCGCCGCGCCGCCCGCCGTCGCCAAGAGCGACGCCGCGCCGCCTCAAGCGCCGCGCAGCACGAACCAGCGCATCAGCGCGCCCGCGCGCGTGGCGATGGCCAATCCCGAGCCGGAGAAGGCGATCATGGCCGCGGCGCCCAGGCCCGAGGCTCCCGTCGTCAAAAAGGACCTCTCCGCGGCCGCCGCGTTCAAGCGCGCGGGCCTGGAAGGGAAGATGCAGACGGAGCTCGTCGCCGCGGTCCAGGCCGAGGACGCGGCCGTCAACACCGCCGTGATCCCCAAGGACATCGGCGACGAGGACGAGGGCAAGCACGCGCTCGGCGGCCGCATCTTCCGCGACGCGTTCAGCCGCCTGCCCACCGACCGGACCGACCTCGACTTCGACAACACCGACGTGCGCGACGTGATCAAGCTCCTCGCCGCGAAGTCGCGCATCAACATCATCTACGGCTCCGACGTGACCGGCACGCTGACCCTGCACCTGTCCCAGGTGCCCTTCAACGAGGCCTTCCGCACCGTGCTCTCGATGATGCAGCTGACCACGGACCAGGTCGGCGACAACGTCCTGCGCGTGATCACGCCGGCCGCGCTGACCGCCCAGCGCACGGCGTCGTCGGCGATCACGAAGGTGATCCCGCTGAACTACGCCAAGGCCGCCGCGGTCAAGACGACGATCGACCAGGTCCGCACGGCCGAGGGCCGCACCGGCAACTCGAGCGCCGACCCCAACACCAACTCGATCATCGTCACGGAGTCGCTCGAAGGGATGGCCGCGACCGAGAACCTGATCAACCAGCTCGACCAGCGGCCGCGGCAGGTGCTCATCGAGGCCAAGCTCATCGAGGTCAGCCTGAACAACGAGCTGGACTACGGCATCCAGTGGAACTACCTGGAGCAGGACATCGGCAAGATCGGCGGCAAGCCGGGCCTCAACACGATCGGTGGCCCTGTCGGGATCACCAACGCAGGCACCTCGACCCAGGGGACGGGAGTGGGGGTCGGCCAGGCCGTCAACGGTCTTTCCCAGCCCATCGGGGCCGGCGGCCAGGGCACCGGCGTCAACCTCTCGGCCGACAAGATCTTCGGCGCGCTGACTCTGGGCCGCGTCACGAACAACTACCTGGTCAACGCCACGATCACGGCGGCCGCCTCCGAGGGGAAGGCCAAGGTCCTCTCCGACCCGAAGATCGCGACGCTGAACAACCAGGCCGCGAACATCAACGTGACGACGCAGATCCCGTACGTGACCTCCAACGTGGCCTCGACCGGCGTGCAGACGCAGACCGTCAGCTATGCGACGACCGGCATCCAGCTGACGGTCACGCCGAGCATCAACGCCGACGGGCGCATCCTGCTGGTCATCAACCCCAACATCAGCCAGCCCTCGGTCACGGCGGCCGCGAACATCCTGACCGGGGCTCCGGCCGTCGACTCCCGCGTCGCCCAGACCACCGTGCTCGTGCGCGACGGGGAGACGATCGTGATCGGCGGCCTGATCAGCGACAGCCTCCAGGACAACGTCGCGAAGATCCCGATCCTCGGGGACATCCCGATCATCGGCTGGCTCTTCAAGAAGAAGACCAAGGCGCGCGTGCGCAACGAGCTGCTCATCTTCGTCACGACGCGCATCATGCCCGACTGACGCGGCCGTGCTCGCGGCTCTGGTCGGCCTCCAAGCGGCGTCGGGGCTCCTGCTCCGCGGCGCTTGGGAGCTCTGGGCGCAGTCGGCCGTCCTTCTCGCGCTGATCTCCGGGCTGGCGCTGTGGCTCGCGGCCGGGGCGGCCCGCGGCCGTCTCCCGCTGCCCTCGAAGGCTCCTTCATCGTGGGCGATGACGCTGGCCGCGCTGTCCTTTCTCTCCGCGCGCCTCGGCCCGGTGCCGGCCTACGCTCTGCCCGCGTGGGCCGCCGCCGCGGCGGGGCTCTGGCTCATCCCGGCGGCGACGCTGCTGTCGACGCGCGAGCGCGAGGTCGTCGAGCAGGCCGTGCGCGCGGCGGCCTGGACGCTCGTCCTGCTCGCCGCCTATCAGCGCTTTCACGGCTCGCCGCGCCCGCCCTCGGCCCTGCTCAACCAGAACGCGTTCGCCGGCGCGATCCTCCTGCTGCTGCCGTTCGCGGCGCGCCGCGGCGACGGGCTCCTCGTCGCGGGGCTTCTCGTGTGCCTGTGGTGGACGCGCTCGGTCGCCGCGTGGCTCGGGCTCGCGGGCGCGCTGATCCTGCACCGCAAGGCCGTGGGCTCCGTCGCGTTCTGGGCCGGCGCGCTCGCCGGCTTCGCGGGTCTCGTCGCCGCCTACGCGAAGCTCCAATCGCCCGAGGCGCTTCACCGCTGGGCTTGGTGGGCGGCCGCCTGGCGCATGTCGGCGGACGCGCCGTGGCTCGGCTTCGGACCCGGGGCGTTCGCGTACGCGCTTCCGGCCTACGTGGGTCCTCGCCCCGAGCTCATCTCGCTGTTCGCGCACCAGTATTTCCTCGAGACGGCCGCGGAGCGCGGCTGGCCGTACCTGCTCCTCTGGCTGGCGGGGATCTGCGCGCTGCTGCGCCGCGCGCCCGCGGGCAAGCGCTTCGGTCCCGTCGCGGCCCTGATCCACGGCCTGTTCGACTATGGGCTGAGCCTTCCGGGCATATTCTGGCTGTTCTGCCTGTCGATCGCCTGGGCGCTGCCCGAGTCCGAGGAGGCCGTCGCGGTGCGCGGCGGCCGCAAGATCCCCGCGGTCGCGCTGACGCTGTGCGCCGCGACCGCGGCGGCCTACTGGGTCGGAGGCAACTGGGCGGCCGACAGCCTGCGCGCGCGCGTCTTCGCGTCGAACCCGCCCCTGCCCCCGGACGAGGCGCTGGTCGCCTTGTCTTCGTCGGAGAGAATCCGTCCTCATCCCGAGGCCGCGCGCGCGCGCGCGCAGCTCGAGCTCGCCTCGGCCGGCGGCCCCGACGGGGCGAAGCGGCTCCAGGCCGCGGCCGACGATCTCGAGCGCGCCGTGTCGCTCGATCCCTTCCGCGCGTCGAATTGGACGATGCTGGAGGACGTGTACCGCCGGCTCGGCCGTCCCCAGGACGCCGCGCGGGCCCGTTCGCGGGGAGCGAAGCGATGCCCGTCCTTGCGGACCGAGGCCGCCTGAAGACCGCTCGCTCCGCGGGTCCCGAGGCGGCGGCCGCGGCCGCCATTCTCGCGGCGGTCCTGGCCTTGCTCGCCCCCTTGTGGCTGCGCGGCCTCACGCCGTTCTGGGGGGACTTGACCTATCTGCATCCCGCGTGGCGGGCCGCTCCCGCCGAGCTGCTGCAGGCGGGCCGCGCTCCGCTGTGGGAGCCGTCGCTGTACTTGGGCATGCCGATGGCTGCCTCGATGCAAGGCGGGCTCTTTTACCCGCCGACGGTCGCGTACTACCTCTTCGGCTTCGCGACCGCGACCGCGCTGTTCCAGCTCCTGCATTACTTCCTCGCCGGCTGGCTCGCCGCGCTGTGGCTGCGCACGCTGAGGCTGAGCTGGGGCGCCTGCGCCGGCGCGGGCATCTCGTTCGCGCTCGGCGGGCTCATGATCGGACGCGCGTCCTTCCTGAACCATCTCGCGGTGCTCGCCTGGGCGCCCGCGCTGCCTCTTTTCTTCCGCAGGCGGGGACCTCTCGCGCTGGCCCTGGCGCTGATGTTCCTCGCGGGCTATCCGACCTTCCTGCCGGGACTGGCGGCCGTCGCCTGGGCGCTCGCGTTCGCGCTGCGCGCCCGGCGCCGGGACGCCGCCGGGGCGGCCCGGTGGGGCGCCGATTGGGCCGCCGCCGCGGCGCTGGCGCTCGCCCTGACGGCCGCCCAGCTGCTTCCCGCGCTCGAGCTCGCCGCGCTGTCGCGCCGCGCGGGCGGGCTCTCTGCCGACGAGGCCCTGCGCTACGGCTTCTCGCTCGCCGACCTGCGCCAGTGGCTGTCGCCGCTGTTCGTGCCGCTCTCGGCCTTCAAGCCCGCCGTGGAGTGGTGGAAGTGCGTCTATGTCGGCGTCGCCGCCGCGGCCGCCGCCGCGCTCGCCTTGCGCCGCCTACCCCCGCGCCGGGCCGCGGCGCTCGCCGCGATGCTCGCCGCCGTCGCGGCGCTCATTCTCGGCGGCTCCAACCCGGTCTCTCGCGCGCTGTGGCTGCATCTGCCGCCCCTGCGCTTCGTCCGCTATCCCGGAAACCTGTCCTACCTCGCCGCGCTCCCTCTGGCCGCGCTGGTGGGCGCCGGTCTCTCTCGCGCGCGCCGCGCGCCGGCGCTCGCCGCCTTGCTGGCCGCGGAGCTCGTCTTCCTCGGCGCGCGCTCGATCCCCGGCGCTCCGCGCGGCGTCTTCGCCGAGCCGGGGTCCCTCGCGCGCGAGCTCCAGGCGAAGCTCGGCGGCACCCGCTACCTGCTCTCGCCCCGGGCGCTCGAGGCCGTCCGCGGAAGCGGGGTCCAAGATTGGGCGTCGCGGCTGTACGGCCTGAGCAACGCCCCTTACCGGATACGCTCCGTCGGCAATTTTGGAGAACCGTTGGTCCCCGCCGCGAACTACGCGGTGATGGATCGTCTCTACTCGTCGCGAAGCGCCGAGGAGGCCGAGGCCTGGCTGCCGTGGGTGGGAGCGTCGCGCTTGCTGACGCCGGACTCCCTCTCGAACCCTCTGATCGTGCCCGAGGGCTTGAACCGGTGGTTCATCTCGCGCGTCGCCGCGCCCGTCGCGCTCGCCTATCAATTCCCGCCGAAGGCCGGCGCGGCGCTGCCCGCGGACTTTCCCGGCTCGCCGCCGCCCGCCGGCAGGCCCCTCGCCGAGACCCGCGAGCGCGAGGACCGCTTCTCCGTGTCCGGCGAAGGCGAAGGCTGGGTCTTCGTCAGCGAGCCGCGCTATCCCGGCTGGAGCGTCTCTCTCGAAACGCCGGGCGGCCGAGTTCCCGAGGAGACCCGGCCGGCGATGGGCGCGTTCCTCAAGGCCGCCGTTCCCGCGGGGCCCTGGACGCTCGCTTTCGAGTACGACCCCGCCTCCTGGCGCTGGGGCGTCCTGCTGAGCCTCGGCTCATTGCTGGCGTTCGGTTCCTATTGGTATCATCGGGCCTCTTTGCCGAGCCATGTCCCGAAATGACCTCCTCGTCCTCGGACTCTGGTGCGCGGCGGTCCTCGCCCTCCTGGCGCCGGTCTGGGCGAGTCCCGGCGCGGCCTTCTTCAATCACGGGGACCTGTACACCTACCACGTCCCGCTGCGCGCTCTGACCGCGTCGGGCCTGCAGGCCGGCCATCTGCCGTTTTGGAACCCGTACATCCTGCTCGGCGAGCCGCACGCCGCCAACCCGCAGGCGGCTCTTTTCTATCCCGCGGCGCTGCTCGAGGCGTTCTTCCCCGTCGTGCCGGCGCTGGTCTGGGACCAAGTCCTCCATCTTCTCTGGGCCGGCGCGGGGATGTTCCTGCTCTGCCGCGCGCAGCGGCTCGACCGCGCGGGAGCGTTCGCTCTCGCCTCCGCGTTCGCCTTATCGCCGTTCCTGATCTACCGCGTCACCGCCGGCATCCCGACGCTGCTCGCCGCTCTGTCCTGGGCGCCGTGGCTGTGGCTGGCGTGGCTGTCGGGCTCCGGGCTCCTGCTCGCGGGGTGCTTCGCGCTGCAGCTTCTCTCCGGGCACGCGCAGTTCCTCGTGATCAACGGCGCGGCGATGGCCGCCTGGGCTCTCTTCCACGACGGGCGCGGGGCGCTTTACGCGCGCCTGGCCGCCGCGGGAGCGGGCGCGCTCGCGCTGACCGCCGCGCAGTGGCCGCTGACCGCGCAGTTCCTCAGGCTCTCGGTGCGCTCGGCGTGGTCCGGCGCGATGAGCGGCGCGTACGCCCTGCCGCCCGCCGCGCTGTGGACGTGGCTGAACCCCGCCGCGCTCGGAACGCCGGCCGCGGGGACCTGGCAGGACGTCCTGTCCGTCTTCTACGAGACGTGCGGCGGCTGGGCCGGACCCGTCGCGCTGGCGATGGGCGCCTACGGCCTGGCGCGCGGCAAGCGCCGTCTCCCCGCGTCGGTGCTCGCGCTCGCCGGCGTCTTTCTCGCGATGGGCCCGCGCGGCCCGCTGTCGCGCGCGGTGCTGGGATTTGCGGTGCTGTCCTACCTGCGCACGCCGTCGCGCTGGCTGTTCCTGACCTTGTGGGCCGTCCTGCTGCTCGCCGGCGCCGGCGCGGCGGCTCTGCACGAGCGGCATTCGCCGCTCGGCGGACGGCGTCTGCCGCGCGGCGCGCGCCTGCTTGCGGCGCTGCTCTCCTTCGCGCCGCTCGCTCTTTGGGACGCGCCGTTCCTGAGGCCCCAGGATCCGGCTCCCTACGTCGCGCCGCGCGCGCAAGTCGCCGAGGCGTTGGCCGGGCGCGCTCAGCGCGTCCTCACGGCGCCGGAGCTCGCGAACCCGAACAAGGCGATCCTCTACCGCATGATGAACGTCAACGGCTACGAGGCGTTCTACCTCAAGGACGTCCCCGCCTGGGCCGCCTCGGTCGAAGGCGCCGCCGCCGCCGACGCGAGCCGCGTCTACGCGTCGAAGTGGCGCTCGCCGGCGGCCGTACGCGCCGGAGTGGCCGCGGTGCTGACCCCCGGAGGCTTCGAGCGGGGCGCGGCCTGGCCGCTGGCGGTGTTCCTCGACGCGGCGGGCAACCGCGTCCTGCCGGATCCGCAGCTGTGGCTGGAAAGCCCGGAGCGTTGGCGCGTCTTCGGCAGAATCTCAAGCCGCGCCGTCAAGATCGCCATGAGCATCCCCGTTTATCCGGGCTGGCGAGCGCGGCTGGACGGCGCCCCCGTCGAGATTTCGCGGTGGGACGGGATGTTCTCTTCCGTCGAATTCCCGGCCTCCCTTTTTGCCCGTCCGAAAGCCCTCGAGGGAACCCCTGGCGACGCGTTCGACCTCCGCCTCGAGTTCGTGCCGACGGGCTGGGCTTTGCTCGCGGCGTTGACCGCGCTCGCGTGGGCGGCATGGCTGGCGGCTCTCGCGCGCCGGCTTCCCGGGCTGGCCGCATGAACCGCAAGCACGCCCTCTCGGTCGGTCTCGGCTTGGCGGGGACGGCCTTCTTCCTCTGGCTCGCGCTGCGCAACGTGAACCTGCGCGATCTCCTGCTCGCGCTGCGGGACGCGAGCTGGATCTGGCTCCTCCCGATGACGGCCATCGTGTTCCTGGATCTCTTCGTGCGCGGGGCGCGCTGGCGCGTGCTGCTGTCCCGCGCGCGCCCCGACGCGCCGGTGCTCGAGCTGACGCGCCTGGAGGCGATCGGCCTCGGCGTCAACAACGTGCTGTTCCTGCGCCTCGGCGAGCTCGTGCGCGGCGTGCTGGCCGCGCGGCGCCTCCAGATGAGCGCGTTCGCGGCGCTGGCCAGCGTCGTCGTCGAGCGCGCGCTCGACGTCGCCGCCCTGCTGACGATCTTCATCGCGGCCTCGGGCGTCGAGACCGGGTTCGTGCCGCCGCGCATCCGCCTGGCCGCCGAGCTCCTGCTCGCCGGCGCGATCGCGGCGCTCGCCGTCCTGGCGTTCGCCGAGTCCGCGCTCGCCGAGGGCGGCGTCCTCGAGCGCGCGCTGCGGCGCTGGCCGAAGGTGCACTCGCTCGTGGAGCAGCTCTCGCTCGGGGCCGCGGTCCTCAGAGACCCGGCCGCGGCCCTGCAGGCGGCCGCCTGGAGCCTGGCGCTGTGGACCGTCGACGCGGGCCTCTACTGGATCGGGGCGCGCGCGCTCGGCATCGGGTCCCTCATGAACTATCCGCGCGCGGTGCTCGCTCTGTCCTGGGCGGGCGCGAGCTCCGCCTTGCCCGCGGCGCCGGGGGCCATCGGCACCTTCGAGGCGATCGTGAAGTCGATCGTCGTGCAGTTCGGCGCGACGCCCGACCAGGCCTTCGCCTACGCTCTCGTCACGCACATGGTCATGTACCTGCTCGTGACCGTCTTGGGGCTGATCCTGCTCTACCGCATCGGCCTGTCGCTCGCGGAGCTGCGCACGGAGGTCGCCCAGCGATGAAGCTCGCCCTGCTGTCCCTGCTGGCCTGCCCGGTCGACGGCGCGGACCTCAAGTTCGCCTCTCTGGACCGCGATCCGCGCCACGGCGACGTGGAGGAGGGGGCGCTCGCCTGCACGCGCTGCGGCCTGCAGTATCCGATCCGCGGCGGCATCCCGCGCCTGCGGCCGCCCGACGACGTGCCGGCGGACGCGAAGAAGACGCGCGAGAGCTTCGGCTGGGAGTGGCTGCGCTACCCCGGCTCGCGGGAGATCGACAAGCCGACCTTTCTGGAGGAGACGATGATCCCTCCGGAGGCGTTCGCCGGCAAGCTCGTCCTCGACGCGGGCTGCGGCATGGGGCGCTACAGCGCCGTCGCGCTCGGCCTGGGCGCGGAGGTGGTCGCCGTCGACATGTCGGACAGCCTGATCCGCGTCGCCGCGGCCGCGCGCGAGTACCCGAAGCTGCACGCGGTCGAGGCGGACCTCCTGCGGCCGCCGTTCAAGAAGGGCATCTTCGACCTCGCCTACAGCCAAGGCGTCCTGCACCACACCGCCGACACGCGCGCGGCTTTCCGCGCGGTCGCCGCGCTGGTCAAGCCGGGGGGCCTGCTGGCGGTGTGGCTGTACGGCAAGGCGGGGCGCTTCCGCGACTTCGCCACGAATCCGATTCGTCCGGAAAGACAGTGGATCGTGGAGCATCGCCGGCTCGCTTGGTGGGTCGTGCTTCTTCGTCATTGCTTCAGCGACCTCGTCCGCCTTTTCACGACGCGCCTGCCGGTCCTGGTCACGTACGCGCTCTGCTACCCGCTGACCGTTCTGGGCGCGGTGCCCGGGATCAAGTACCTCACTTTCTCCGTCGACCCGGATTTCCAAGCGCGTCTGATCGAGAACTTCGACTGGATCAGCCCGCCGTACCAGTGGCACCACACCAAGGAGGAGCTGACGGCCTGGTACGAGCAGGCGGGCTTCACGGTGCTCTCGCTGCTGCCGCACGGCCTCGTTCCGAAACCGGGAGCCCTGGGCAAGAAGAAGGCGGCATGAGGCCGCTCTCGATCGTCATGGTCAGCGCCGGCTTCTGGCCGGCGATCGGCGGCGCCGAGCGCCAGGCCCTCGAGCTCTCGTCGGCGCTCGCCGCGCGCGGGCACAGCGTGACGGTGCTCACGCGGCGCCTGAAAGGCCTGCCCGCGCGCGAGAGGGTCCGCGGCGTCGCGGTGCGGCGCCTGCGGGCGCCGATCGGTCCGCTCGAGGCGCCCTTCTTCCTCTTCGCCGCGCTCGGCTGGCTCCTGCTCCATTGGGTCGAGTGGGACGCGGTGCACGCGCATCTCGCGGGCTCGCCCGCGCTCGCCGCCGCGCTCGCGGGCAGGATGCTCGGCCGTCCGGCGCTGGTCAAGCTCGGCGGGGGGCGCGGCATCGGCGAGCTCGCGGTCTCCTCGAGGACGCGGCTCGGGCGCGCGAAGCTGCGCGCGCTCGGCCTGCTGCGGCCGCGCTTCCTCGCCGTGGTGCCCGACCTCGCCGCCGAGGCGCGCGCCTTCCTCGGACCGGTCTCGATCGAGGTCCTGCCCAACGGCGTGGACACGTCCCATTTCCGTCCGGCCGAACCGGAAGAGAAGCGCGCGCTCCGCGCGGGGCTCGGCTTGAAGGACGAGTCGATGACGTTTCTCTACGCCGGCCGGCTCTCTCCCGAAAAACGGCTTCCTTGGTTCTTGAAGCTGTGGCTCGAGTCCGCGGGCTCGAAGTCGACGGCTCTTCTCGTCGGCGACGGGCCCGAGCGAGCGGAGCTCGAGGGGCTCGCCGCGAAGTCGGCGGGACGGGTGAAGCTGCTGCCTTCGCGCGAAGACGTCGGGGATGTCTATCGAGCGAGCGACGTGTTTATATTACCGTCGATGTCCGAGGGATTGTCCAACGCCCTGCTCGAGGCCATGTCGTCGGGCTTGGCGCCGCTCGCCTCGCGCGTGGGCGGCACGGCGGAGACCGTCTCGTCGGAGACCAACGGTCTCCTCTTCGAGCGCGACGACGAGGACGGCGCGCGCGCGGCGGCGAAGCGGCTCGCCTCCGAGGCCGGCCTCGCGGCGCGCTTGGGCGCGGCGGCGCGCGCCGAGGTCGAGGCCTGCTACTCGCTGGAGCGCGTCGTCTCTCGGCTGGAGACGCTGTACCGCGGAGGGGAGTGAGGACTCGGCCGCTGTCCGTCCTGGTCGTCGCCGGGACACGGCCCGAGGCGGTCAAGCTCGCGCCGGTCCTGCGGCGCCTGCGCCGCGAGCCGTCGCGGTTCCGCGCGCGCTTCCTGGCGACGGGGCAGCACCGCGAGCTGCTGGACGCGATGCTCCAAGACCTCGGCCTTCGGCCCGACGCCGACCTGCGCGTCATGCGCCGCGGCCAGTCGCCCGGCGACGTGCTTGCGCGCGTGATCGCGGGCGTGGAGGCCGTCCTCGAGCGAGAACGTCCCGATCTCGTCCTCGTCCAAGGCGACACGACGAGCGTCCTCGGCGCGGCGCTTGCGGCGTTCCACCGGAAAGTCCCCGTCGGCCACGTCGAGGCGGGGCTGCGCTCCCACGACCTCTCGCAGCCTTATCCCGAGGAGATCAACCGCGTCATCGTCGACCAGCTCTCGACTCTCTTGTTCGCGCCGACGCCGCTGGCGCGGCGCAACCTGCGGCGCGAGGGCTTCGCGCCGCAGAAGATCTTCACGACCGGCAACACGGTCGTCGACGCCGTGCGCTGGGCCGCCGCGCTTCCCGGCAGGTTCCGCGAGCCGGCGCTGCGGGACTTGCCGAAGAAGAAGTTCCTGGTGACGGTGACGCTGCACCGGCGCGAGAGCTTCGGCAAGCCGCTCGAGGGAGTCTTCCGCGGGATGATGAGAGCGGTCGACGAGAATCCGGAGCTGCTGCTCGTCTATCCCGTCCATCCGAATCCCGCCGTGCGCTCCGCGGCGAGCCGGATGCTGAAGCATCCGCGCATCCGTCTGACGCCGCCGCTTGGCTATCTCGATTTCGTGCGGCTGATGAATCTCTCGGAGGCGGTCCTGACCGATTCGGGCGGCATCCAGGAGGAAGCGCCGTCGCTGGGCAAGACGGTACTTGTGGTTCGTGAGAAGACGGAACGTCCTGAAGTTCTCGGTGCGGGACGCGGCCAACTGATCGGCGTCGGGGAGAAGAATGTGCAGCGCGCTCTAGGAAATTTGCCGAGACGTGCTTCTCGGAAGCAGGGCAGCAATCCTTTCGGAGATGGGCAGGCCGCGGACAGAATCGTCGAAGCTATCCTCTATTGGGCGGGCCTTCGGAAACGGCGATGCCCGGACTTCGCGACCTGAGCGCCGGGAATCCCGATAACCTGTTTGGAGCTTTGGGAACTCGGTGTTGCAGAGTAGAATGTATGTAAAGTGAACGAGCAAACACTGCACATCTTCGGCGATGAGAGCGGTCAGGTTGGTGGCCGCCACTTTCTCATTGGCCTACTATTCATCCCCAGCGGTAAGCGGGAAGAATACGAGCGTCAACTCCGGAAACTAAAGCTCGATCACAAGTTCACATACCCGGAGCTTCACTATTCAAAGCTGACGCGGGATGATAAGTCCAAATTTGCGATGAGCGTTGTAGACTGGTATTTCAGCAGCGAAGCGGTTTTCAAGTGTACGGTCGTTCCAGGCGTCTTATTCGACCATACCCGTTTTCGTCAAAACATGCGGTTCATTTCAGCCGAAGAGATGTCTTACAACGTCATCTATAAGAGCGCGATCAATTATCATTCGACATCTCAGGATAGACTCAGTAAAAAAATCCTAATCCTTGATCGTAAGGACAAGGCCCGCCCGGATGAGTTCCAGCGTTTTCTGAAGACGGCTGTTCCGAATACGGTCGACATCCAAGAGGTCGCTTCGGAAAATCACAACCTTCTACAGGTTGTTGATCTGCTTGCGGGATGCGTCAACGGCGATCTCAACGGCGTTCAGAAGTTCACCAAGCGCCGGGTTATCGAGCATGTGAAGATGCGCTTAAGTATTAAGGATTTTCAGGATCGGAACGCGTATACAAAGGAAAAATTCCGCGTCGCGTTTTGGAAGGGAACGCCTGAAAAGAGTGCAGCCCAGCGTCAGTCTAGTAATCCCATTTAGGACTACGGCCGAAGCAGGAGCTTCGGAATTCGACTTGGCCGGGCTACACAGAAATTATAGCTCTATTGCTGGAAATCCGCAAGGCAATTTTCGGCCATGGCCGTCTAAATTTATGCTTTATTTATAATGATAATTCAACACTCGATATTGTCAACTTGGACCGGAAAGTTGACAGAATCATGTCGATTCAGTGGATGGATTGGATGCAAAAGTTGACAGAATGCCCACTGTGGCGCCGCGCGCCGCGAATCTGGGCGGCCACAACGCTGCTTTTGGTATAAAACAGCCATGTGCGGCATCTGCGGCGTCGTCGAGGGCCGGGGCCGGGCGCCCGATCGGGCGCGCCTTAAGAACGCCAACGACCTGATCGCCCATCGCGGTCCGGACGACGAGGGATTCTATATCGACGGTCCCGTCGCGCTCGCGATGCGGCGGTTGGCCATCATCGATCTCAATACAGGGCATCAGCCGCTATCTTACGCCGACGATAGCCTATGGATCGTCTTCAACGGGGAGATCTATAACTATCAGTCCTTGCGCGAAGAGCTTCTCTCTCGCGGGCACCGCCTCAAGACGCAATCCGATACGGAAGCGATCCTCGCCCTATATCAAGAGATGGGGGCGGCCTGCGTGAGCAAGCTGCGCGGCATGTTCGCCTTCGCGATCTGGGACAAGAAGAAGCAGCGGCTGTTCATCGCTCGCGACCGCGTCGGCAAGAAGCCGCTGGTCTACGCGGAGCGCCCCGGCGGCACGCTTGTCTTCGGATCGGAACTCCGGTGTCTCTTCGCGCTCGACCCGAATCTGCCTCGTGATGTGGAGCCTCGCGCGGTCGACGTGTATCTGGCCTTGCAGTACATCCCGTCGCCCGGCACGATCTATAAATCGGTCAAGAAGCTCCCGCCCGGTCATTCTCTGACGTGGGAGAACGGCAAGACGACCGTCGAAAGATATTGGGATCTCCCGCTGGGACAAGAGCCCGTCACGACGGACGTCGAGGAAGCCAAGCGGCTGCTGCGCGAGAAGCTCACCGAATCGGTCAAGCTGCGCATGATCTCGGACGTCCCGCTCGGCGCCTTCCTGTCCGGCGGCATCGATTCCTCCATCATCGTCGCCTTGATGAGCCGGCTCTCGTCGAAGCCGGTGAAGACTTTCTCGATCGGGTTCGACGAAGAACGCTTCTCCGAAGCGCACTTCGCGAAGATGGTGGCTGATCGATATAAGACCGATCACACTGAGTTCATCGTGAAGCCGCAAATGGCCGACGTGCTTCCCAAACTGGCCTGGCATTACGGAGAACCCTACGCAGACGCATCCGCGCTTCCGACGTACTACGTGTCCCGTGAGACGCGTAAATTCGTCACCGTCGCCCTCAACGGCGACGGCGGCGACGAGAACTTCGCCGGCTACGTGCGCTACTTCGCGATGAAGCCCGCGCGCGTCTCGGACCTTCTGCCCAAGCCCGCGCTCGCCGCGCTCAAGGCCGGCGCCGAGCTCCTGCCCGAGTTCGACGCGCCGCACGGCAAGCTCTGGCGGACCAAGCGTTTCCTGCGCTCGGCCTTGTTCAACGACCTGCCCGGCCGCCATCTCAAGATGATCGGCTACTTCGCCGAGGACGAGAAGCCCGCGCTGTACTCGCCGGAGTTCATGAAGGCGCTCGGCGGCGACGTGGGCGGCGCCAAGAACTACCTCGCGCGCGCCTTCGACGCGTGCCGGGGCGAGGACTTCGTCAACCGCATGCTCTACGTCGACTTCAAGACGTACCTGCCCGAGTGCCTCATGGCCAAGGTCGACGTGGCCACGATGGCCTGCTCGCTCGAGGGGCGCTCGCCGCTGCTCGACCACGAGTTCGTCGAGCTCGCCTACCGCATGCCCGGCGACTGGAAGCTCAAGGGCTTGACCGGCCACAAATGGATCTTCAAGGAGGCCTTCAAGGACCTCCTGCCGCCGGAGATCCTCGCGCGCAAGAAGATGGGTTTCGGCATCCCGCTGGGCGCGTGGTTCCGCGGGCCGCTCAAGGATTACTGGGCCGATCACGTGCTGTCGAAGGATGCGCTGGCCCGCGGGTACTTCACGGAGAAGGGCCTGCGCGAGCTCTGGAACGCCCACCAAGCCGGCGGCCGCGACAACGGCTACCGCCTCTGGGCCCTGCTGATGCTGGAGCTGTGGCACCGCCACGCCGCGGGACCGGCGGCCGAGCACGCTCACGCCGGAGGCCTATGCTCCGGTTCCTGAAGCTGCTCTTCACGCCGGCCGAGTCGCCGTTGTACCTGACGTCGATCATCGCCCCGATCCAGCAGGCGCCCGACCAGCAGTTGAGCCCGCGCGCGCGCGCCTGGGTGTGGCGCATCCCGTGGCTGCGCCTCAAGCGGCGCTTCCTCGCGCCCGCCGTCAACGAGCGGATCGTCGAGATGCCTTTCGTCCTGCAGAAGCTCGCGTCCCTGCCGGGCGCGAGAGTCCTCGACTTCGGCTGCAGCAACAGCCCGCTCGCCCTCGAGCTGGCGGCGATGGGCTACCGCGTCGTCGGCGCCGACCTGCGCGAGTACGGCCACGCTCACCCCAATTTCGAGCTGCTGCGCGGAGATTTTCTGGAGAAGGACGTCCCGGAGAATTCCTTCGACGCCGTCGTCGCCGTCTCCGCGGTGGAGCATTGCGGCCTCGAGGCCTACGGCGGGGACTCGCGCGAGTCCGGCGACCGGGTCCTCCTCCGCAAGTTCCTGAAGGTCCTCAAGCCCGGCGGAGCGCTCTTGCTGACCGTCCCGTTCGGCCTCGCCGGACAGAACCCGGGCTATCGCGTCTACGACTCGGCCGGCTTGGCCCGGCTGATCGAGGGATTCGAGGTCCGCGAGAAGCGCTTCTTCCACGGAGAAAAGCAGGCCGCGTGGGTCGAGGTTCCGGAGGAGCGGCTGCGGGACGTGCCGTCCCACGTCGACGGGCTCACCCAGGGCGTCGCGCTCGTGTACGCGGTGAAGCCGGCCTAGGGCCGGCGGGCGCGGACGAGCAGGTTCGGCTCGAGGATCGGCGCGGTCTCGAAGGATTCGGCGAAGAGATAGACCCGCGCGAGCAGGACGATCCCGGCCCACAGGGCCGCGCGCAGAAGGCTTCGCGCTCCCGTCACGACCGGCTTCTCGCCGCGGGACTCCACCGAGTCGAACCCGGCCGCCGTCAGCGCCTGATGGGCGCTCAGCCGCGTGAAGGCGTTCTCGTGGGTCAGGTCGCCATAGCGGATGCGGCCGAAGAACGGTCCCGCCGCGTTCGGGACGCGCCAGATCACGACGCCGCCGGGGCGAAGCGCTCCGTGCATGGCGCGCAGAAGGGGGAACAGCTCGTCCTTGCGGAAATGCTCGAGCACGTCGATGGCGACGACGGCGTCATAGGAGCCCTTCTCGCGCGAAAGCCGCTCGTAGGCGTCGCCGGCCTCGGCTCCCTCGACTCCGAGCTTCTTGGCCGCGGCGATCGAGGATTCGTCGCTGTCCACGCCCGTGACGTTCCGGTAGCCCGCCGAGCGGAGGTAATGGAGGAAGGAGCCGGTCCCGCAGCCGAGCTCGAAGACGGCCGCGTTCCGGTCGGCCGGCAGGAGCGGCCCGAACGTCAGGCGGTAAACGCGGTCGTAATAGGCGAAGAGCTCCGCCGACGGCGGGTTCGCGGCGGCCTGCGCGTGGAACTCGGAATATCGGCGGCGCAGGACCTCGCGATAGTCTTCGGTCGGGAGCGTCATCGCGCGCTATCCTACCAAGTCTGGGTCCGGGTGAAGACCACGTCCAGCCAGCCTGGGTCGTCCTTCCGCTCGCCCAATGCCCGCATGAGAGCCAGCGCTTCTTCCGCCGGCCGCAGGCCGGCAGCGGCCTCGGGCCCGCTCAAAACGGCTCCGAACGGGAATCCTCGCACGAGCTCGATGAGTTCTTCCGGTGAATCTCCCAAGCGGCGCAGACCGTACGGCCAGAACTCGACGATCAGCGCGTCCAATTCGTGGAGCAAGCGCGGCGCTCCCCGGAGGGCTTTGACCTCGGAGCCTTGCGCGTCCAGCTTCATGACCAACGGCCGCCGCAGCGTCGAGACGTCGAGGATCCCGTCGAGCCGCCGGCCTTGGACCACCGTGGTCTCCCGCAAATGCTCGCCGTAACGGTTCGGCTCACCGGTCCGGACTTCGGCGGGGCCCGCGGCGCGGACCCGATGATCGCCCATGTTGTCGGACGCGAGCTCGAAGACCAGCTCTGCGTCCGCGTCGCTCAGCGCGAAATCATAGGTGCGCACCCGGTCGCCCACCCGGTTGGCGATGACGTTCTTGCGGAGGAAGGCGTTGTTGCGCGCCTCGGGTTCGAACGCGTGGCATTCGACGTGTCGCGCGCGCGCCAGGGGGATGGTCGTCAGGCCGATGTTGGCGCCGACGTCGATGTACGCGCCCTCCCCTTTCCGGAACAGCCGGTCCGCCAGGACCTCCTGCAGGGCGGGGGCCCAAGTCCGATCCTGGAGGTAGGCCCCATGGACCATCCGGTCGCGGATTCCGCCTTCGAACTCGCCCAGCTTTCCGGTCACGACGAACGATTCGACCCCGAGCGAGGCGGCGCAGGCCAGGAACATCCGCTCTCGGAAGCGCGCCGGAAGCCGTTCGACGAGCCAAGCGAAGGTCCGGGCGGCCAAATTCTTCATTTTCGGCAATACAGTAGCAAGATTCGGGCGAGGCGGCCGCGCCCTTGACATGCGCCGCCAACGGGATTATAGTGGATGGCCGGCCCCCTCCGCCTTCGGTCTCCCATGATCCTCGACTTAAAGAACGCCGTTCATCGATTCATCGACAGGCATCCTTCGGCTCGAAAGGGCCTGGATCGATACCGGAATTGGCGCCGCGCGCGCAAGATCGACCGGCGCGCCGCCGTCACGGACGAACGCTGGACCCTCTTCAACCTCGAGCTGACCAACCGCTGTCCCTTCAAATGCATCATGTGCGCGCGCACCAACAACATGACGCGCGCGGAAGGCGTGATGGATTTCGAGACGTTCAAGACCATCGTCGACGAATACGCCTCGGCCAACCCGCGGGCGGCCGCCGAGGAGATCACCTGGCTGCATCAGTTCGGCGAGAGCCTCGTGCATCCGGAGTTCGGGAAGTTCATTCGCTACGCGGTCTCCAAGGGCCTGCGCACCGGGCTCTCGATCAATCCCTTGCTGCTCAAGCCGTCCGTGTCCCGCGACCTGCTCGAATCCGGGATCGCGTTCCTGAACATCGCGCTCGACGGCCACGACGACGAGTCGTTCTACAAGATCCGCGGGGTCAAGGACGCCTACGAGAAGTCCAAGAGCAATCTGCTCGAGTTCTTGAAGCTGAAGATCGAGCTGGGGAGCAAGACCCACGTCGCCTTGGGCATGATCGATTTCGCCATGAACCGCGACAGCATCGAGCAGCTGCGGAGATATTGGGAGGCCCTCCCCGGCATCGACGAGTTCGCGGCGAAGGAGTTCAAGGTCTGGAACGGCGACGCGGCCGACGTCAACCGCCTCGCCGACGCGAAGGTCGACAACGCCGAGCTCCAAAAGACCCGCAAGGTCGTCTGCAACGTCCCATGGGAGAAGGTGAGCGTTTCCTGGGACGGCTGCGTGGTGCCGTGCTGCTACGACTACGACAAGAAGTACGTTCTCGGCGACGTCAAGAACCAGAAGATCGACGAGATGTGGAACGGCCCGGAGATGCAGCGGCTCCGTCGAGAGTTCCTCGACAACGACGTGAAGAACCCGCTCTGTCGGAACTGCCCTGAGCTGTACCTGGCCCCGTAGCGCGGCGATCTCGGCTTTTATTGGTATCATCGGCCTCGAACCATGAGCCGAGGGCGTCGCTTCGCGCGCAACGTGAGCTGGAGCCTGGCCGGACAGGCGGGCACCATCCTCGTCAATTTCTTCACGCTGCCGTATCTCCTGCGCGGGTTCGGCACCGAAGCCTACGGCGTGTACCTGCTGATGTACACGGTCGCCAACTATCTGTCCCTGTTCCAGTTCAGCGCCGGCACGGCGACGGTCAAGTACGTCGCCGAGGCGCAGGCGGCAGGAGAGGACGGCGCCCTGCGCGACGCGCTGCGGCATTCGTTCTGGATCCACTTCCTGGGCGTGGGCGCGGCCTCGGCGGCGCTGTGGCTGGCCGCGGGGCCCTTGTCGCGCTCGACCTTCGACATCCCGGACTACTACCGCGTGCATGCGTTCTGGCTCCTGCGCGCGGCCGCCCTCGGCGGATTGTTCGCCGCCGGAGCTCAATGGGCCTCGGCGGCGTTCTGGGGATTGCAGAGGCTCGCGGCGCCGTCGGCGCTCGCGCTCCTGCAGTCGATCCTGATGCCGCTCGGGCTGGTCGCGGTGCTGGCGATGGGGCGCGGCCTCGGGGCGGCGGCGGCGTGGTACGTCGTCGTGCAGGCGAGCGGCTTCCTCTTTCTCGGATTGGCGCTGCGCGCGGCCATGGCCCGGCATCGCGGCACGAAGGGCCGCCTCGCGTTCAAACCGTTCTTCCGCTACGGGCTCACCTTCATGCCGGGCGTGCTCGCCAACTTGGTCTCCTCCCAGCTCGACAAGATCTTCGTCGCGGGCAAGCTCAGCATGTCGGAGCTGACCTACTACTCGGTGCCGTCGGGCGTCCTCGATCGCCTGCAGACGCCGTCCGCGATGATCTCCACGGCGCTGATGCCGGTGCTCAGCGAGGTCGGCCGCGTCGAGGGCAAGGAGCATCTCGCGCGGGTGTACGTGCGCTCCGTGCGCGCGCTCTTCGCCCTGCTCGCGCCCGCGCTCGGGCTGCTCTTCGTGCTGATGCCGCAGCTGCTCGGGCTATGGATCAACCCCGCCTTCGGCAAGAGCGCGGAGGTGGCCGCGCGCCTTCTCGTCGTCGAGCAGACGTTCGCGATCGTCTTCCTCGGGCCCAAGGCGGCCGCCGGCGGCCTCGACGGAGGGCATTACAATTCGGTGGCGATGTGGGGCCAGGCGCTGATCTGCCTCGCGCTTTGGCCGTTCCTCATCCCGCGCTGGGGGATCGCCGGAGCGGCGGCCGGCGCGCTCGTCGCGCAGGCCGCCGCGACCCTTTATTTCCTGGACGCGACGCACCGTCACCTCATCCAATTGTCCTGGGGGCGCTTCCTGCGCGAGATCGCGGGCCCGCTTGTCCCGCCGACGGGCGCGCTCGTCCTGGTCGCGTGGCTTCTCCGCGGCTGGGCGTGGACCTGGCCGGGGTTCCTGGCGGTCAATGCCGCCGCGGGCCTTGCGTATCTCGGGCTGGCGTGGCGCGCCCTGCCGGAGGAGGACACGCGCGGCGTGATCCGCTGGTTCGCCAAGGCCTGACCGGGCGGCTCCGTCAGTCCTTGCGGGCGACGGCCAGCAGCGTGTGCCCCATGCCGGGCCGCGTCAGCCGGTAATACAGCGTCATCAGGCCGAAGAAGGGGTAGCTGGCCGCGTTGAAGACGGAGTGGTAGAAGTAGACCAGCTTCAGGCGCGCGGCCTTGTCGGGGAGGACGTTCGGCCGCCCCGCCGCCGCCTCCGCGGCCGCGATCTCGTCCATCGATCGCGCCGCCGCGGCGCGGCCGTAGCGGACCCGCTTGATGAGACGCAGGATCGTCTGCGCCGACCGGTCCGCCCAAATCCGGGACAAGTCGACGACGGGGAGCGGCTTGGCGTGGACGTCGTCCACGCGAAGTCCGGCGCTCTCCAGCGCCAGCCGCAGCGCGCGCGGTTTCCAGCGCGTCAGATGATGCGGCGGATAATCGAAGTAATCGCGGCCGAACGGCGTCGGCCGGCGGTTGTCGGGAACGGCCACGACCAAGCGGCCGCCCGGCTTCAAGACCCGCCCGGCGAGATTCAGGAAGCCGCGCGGGTCGTCGACGTGCTCGAGCACCTCGAGCATCGACACGACGTCGAACGCTCCGGCGTGCGCGCGGGCGAAGTCCTCGTCCAGGAGCCCCTTGCGCACTCCGGTCAGCCCGAAGTCGTGCGCTTTCTTCACGAAGCGCTCGTCGACCTCCAAGCCCTCGACGTCGTAGCCGCGCGCCTTCGCCATGAGGAGGAAATGGCCCGCCGCGCAGCCGACGTCGAGGAAACGGCCGCGGTTGGGCCGCGGCAAGCGGTCGAGGAAGTAGGGGAAGTCGGTCTTGCTGGCCTGGGCGGCGGTCTCGTCGTACCCGCCGACGTAGTTGAACTTCTCGTACCATTCGCCGCCGGGGAAGAGCAAGGGCCAGGCGTAGACGAGCGCGCAGCCCGCGCACTCGAGCAGGACGTAATCCTTGCCGGCCACGGGGTCGCGCCAGCTTTCGACCGGCTTCGTCTCGCGCGCGCCGCACACGGGGCACGCGGGCTTTCGAGGGCCTTCGGTCACGCCGCGATCTTAGCTTTTATTGCCCTCGCGGCGTTCGGGCCCCAACGCCTCGGCCGGCAGGTGGAGGATGAAGGTCGCGCCGCGGCCCGGCGCGCCGATCGCGCGGATGCGGCCGCCGTAGAGGCGGGCGATCCGGCGGCACGTCGTGAGGCCGATCCCGCTGCCCTCGTAATCGGAGGCGGCGTTGAGGCGGCGGAAAGGCTCGAAGATCTGCTCGGCGAACCTCTGCTCGAAGCCGATCCCGTTGTCGCGGACCGTGATGTCGACGCCGCCCTCCGGATTCGGGGCCGAGGCGATCTCGATGCGGGGGATCTCGTCGTCGCGGCGGAACTTGAGCGCGTTGGAGATCAGGTTCTGCATGATCTGCCGCATGTGGCTCGCGTGGGCGCGCACGGTCGGCAGGCGCCCGATCTCGATCGCGCCGCCGCTCTCCGCGAACGCCGTTTCCAGGTCCGACACGGCGTCGGCCGCCGCGGCGTTGAGATCGACGGACTCGAGGGGAAGCTTCTCGCGGCCCACTCGCGAGAGGACGAGCACGTCGGCGATGAGCTTGGCCATGCGCGACGCCGAGCGGCAGATGCGCGAGAGATGGTCCAGGTCCTGCGGATCGAGCTTCCCCTCCGCGCGCTCGCGGAGCAGCTCCGCGGACATGGAGATCTTCTGGAGGGGGGCGTTGAGGTCGTGTGAGACCGCGTTCGCGTAGACCTCGAGCGCCTCGTTGGAGCGCGCGAGGTCCGCGGTGCGCAGGCCGACGCGCCGCTCGAGCTCGGCCGTGAGCCGCTGCAGCCTCGCCTCGGCGCGCTTCCTCCGGGAGATGTCCGTCGCGAAGCCCACCGTGTGAAGCAGGCGGCCGCCGCGGCGCACCGCGGCGACGGCCACGTGCGCCCAGACGACGGCGCCGTCCTTGCGCAGGAACCGCTTCTCCATCTCGAAGCGGTCGATCTCGCCGCGCTGGAGGCGGAAGAAGAGCCGCCGGCAGTGGTCGACGTCCTCCGGGTGCGTCACCGCGTCGAAATCCCGAAGGCGCATCTCGCGCTCCGAGTAGCCCAGGAGCCGCGTCAGGGCGGCGTTGGCCCGCAGGAAGCGGCCCTCCGGCGAGAGCCGCGCGATCCCGATGGGCGCGTTGCGGTACAGCGTGATGATGCCCTTGGCGACGTGGGCGCGACGCAAATCCGCTCTCGGGCGTCTGTGCCCGGGAGGCCCGGCGGAGAGTCTCCGCATCGGCCCGGCGGCCGCGCGTCCCATGAAGACAGTGTAGCGTCGGCCCCGGCGGGCGCCCAGCGCGGCGTCGTCTCGATGTTATGACGCGCCGGACAACAGCGCGTCGACGAGCTTTCCCGCCTCGCGGTATTCGGCCGGGGCGAAGGCGCTCCAGCGCAGGCGCAGCAGGGCCTCGCGCGCGGCGCGCGCGGGGGCCAGGAGGACGGGTGGGACGAACGTCGCCCACCAAAGGAGGCCGCCTCGGGCGCGGCCGCCGAGCTCGCGCTCGAGCAGGGCCCGCGCCGCCGCGGGCTTGAGCGACTTCCAAAGATAGCCCGCGACCTCGCGCGCGACGCGCGCGCGGTGCTCCGCGGCGACCTCGGCCGGCGCTCCCGAGCTCTTCAGCGCCTCCATCGACTCGAGGAAGTCGCGCTCGTGGTCGCGCGTGATCTGGCCCTCGTGGATGAACCGGACCGCGAGAGGCTCGCGCAGGACGCCGACCTCGAGGCCGCGCGCGAACATGCGCGCGTACAGCTCCGTGTCCTCCAAGATCCGCAGGTCCTCACGGAAGAAGCCGGTCTCGTCGAACGCCGCGCGGCGCACGCAGACCATCGTCGTGACGTACGGCAGCCAGCGGTCGCCGACCGCGTACCAGCCGGGCACCTTCCCTTCGGGGATCCCGCGGGCGGGATCGAAGAGCAGGCCGGTCAGGCGGCCCCAGCGGTGCACGTAGGCGTTCGTGAACCAGAAGCCCGTCCCGGGCCGGGACTCGATCGCCGCCGCCAGCGCCGCCAGGCGCCCGGGAAGGAACAGGTCGTCGGAGTCGAGGAAGGCGATCCACGGCGCTCGCGCGGCGCGCAGGGCCTGGTTGCGGCAGGCGTGCTGGCCCCGGTTCTTCTCGTTCCAGAAGAAGCGCAGGCGCGGATCCGTGAAGCCGGACAGGGCGGCGCGCGTCCCGTCGGTCGAGCCGTCGTCGACGACGAGGCATTCCCAGCGCGCGTCGGTCTGCGCGAGCACGGAGCGCACGGCCGCGGCGGCCGAGGCGGCGCGGTTGTACGTCGGGATGATGACCGAGAAGAGCGGCCCGCTCATCCGAGATTGAGCGCCGACAGGATGAACTGGACGCCGATCGCCGCGAGCAGAAGGCCCATCAGGCGCGTGATGATGTTCAGGATCGTCGGGGAGAACTTCTTGGCGCTGTCGGCGGCCAGCGTCAGCGTCCAATAGGTCACGAAGGCGACGAGCCCGATCAGCGCGAAGAACACCGCCTTGTGCCAGAGCGTCGCGGCGCGCTGCCCGAGCACGATCGAGGTCGTGATCGCCCCCGGGCCGGCGAGCAAGGGGACCGCGAGCGGCGTGACCGCGATGCTGTCCTTGTTCATGCCCTCGGCGAACTCCTCGGGGGTCTCCTTGAGCGGGGACTTCTGCGCGCGGATCATGTCGAGCGCGGAGAGGAGCAGGACGAGGCCGCCCGCGACCTGGAAGGCGGGCAAAGTGATCCCGAACAGGCGGAACAGCGCCGGCCCCAGCGCGGCGAAAACGGACATGACGGCCGCGCAGATGAAGCAGGCGGTGCGGGCCATGGAGCGCCTTTGCTCCGGGGTGTCGTTGGACGTGAGCGCGAGGAACGTCGGGATCGCCGCGAAGGGATCCACGATCGCGAACAAAGAACCGAAGGTCAGAAACGCGTACTCGAGCACGGTCCGATTCTAGCTTTTCAGGCGCTCGGCCCGCGCGGCGTCGATCACCTCGAGGGTCTCGCGCGCCGCCTTCTCCCACGAAAAGGCCGCGGCTCGCGCCGCGCCGCGGCGGCGCAGGTCGGCGGCCAGGTCCGCATCGTCGAGTATCGAGGCGAGCGCCCGAGACAGGCCGTCCGGATCGTCGGGATCGAACAGCAGGGCGGCGCCGCCCGCGATCTCGGGCAGGGCGGCCGCGTCGGCGGCGACGACCGGCGCGGCGCACGCCATCGCCTCGAGGACGGGGAAGCCGAAGCCTTCGACGAGCGACGGCATCGCGACGGCCGCCGCGCCCTGGTACAGCGCGACGAGCTTCTCGCGCGGCACCTCGCCGAGGAGCTCGACGCGTCCAGCCAGGGGAGGCGCCGCGGACAGCCGCGCGATCTCGGCCGACGCCTCGCCGGGCCGGCCCGCGAGGAGCAGGCGCAGCGGGCGGGCGGGGTTCTTCTCGACGATCGCGCCGAAGGCGCGCAGGAGCGCGGGGACGTTCTTGCGCACGGAAAGGCCGCCGACGTGGAGCACGTAGGGCGCGCCGCCGGGCGCACCGCCGCCGGGCCGGAACACGGCGTCGGGGCCGCCCTCGTGCACGGCGCGGACTCGCCTCGGGTCGAGGCCCCAGGCCGCGAGCGCCTCCGCGCGCGTGCGCTCGGACACGGCGATGACCCGGTCCGCGCGCTCGGCGGAACGCCGTGGAAGCTTATTGAAGAAAAAGTCGGCCCATGCTCCCGGCGGCGCTCCGCCGCCGACGTGGTGCACGGTCACGATCCCGGGCAGCCTCGACAGCGGCGGCAGGACGTTGCCGAGCCCGTGGACGGCGTCCACGCCCAGCGCCCGGAAGCGCCGCTCGCGCCAGGAGAGGCCGCCGAACTCCTCGGCCGGCAGGAGCAGGCGCTGCGGGGCGGCGAAGCGGACGCGGGTGACGTTGCGCGCGCGGGGCAGAGCCGCGTCCTCGAGGCGCCGGCCGCCGCGCCAGAACGCCGAGGTCAGCACGAACTCCCGCTCGGGGGCGGCGGACGCCAGGGCAGCCGTGAGCCGTTCGATATAGAAGCCGATGCCGCTCGCCCCATCGAGCGCGGCCGAGACGTCCAGCGCGATCCTCACGGGGCGTATTGTCTCAATTTTTTCGCTAGAATGCGGGCGATGAAACCGGCGAGGCCGCGGCGCGAGATTGGGGTCGGCGGCTTCGCCGTCAGCCCGCGCGCGCGCCGCTACGTGACGCAGGCGCTCGACGCCAACCGTCTGTCCTACGGGCCTTTCCACCGGCGCTTCGAGGCCGCGTTCGCCGCCGAGCACGACAGCCGCCATGCCATCTTCTGCAACTCGGGCACCAGCGCCCTGCACTTGGCGGTCCAGGCGCTCAAGGAGAAATACGGCTGGAGGGACGGAGACGAGGTCCTGGTCCCGGCCGTCACTTTCATCGCGACGTCCAACGTCGTGCTCCACAACCGCCTGACGCCCGTGTTCGTCGACGTGGACCCGCTCACGTACAACATCGATCCGCTCAAGATCGAGGCCAAGCTGACCAAGCGCACCCGCGCGATCATGCCGGTCCATCTCCTCGGCCTGCCCGCCGACATGGACCCGGTCCGCGCGATCGCCGTGAGGCACGGCCTGCGTATCGTCGAGGACTCGGCGGAGACGATGTTCGCGCGCTACAAGGGGCGCAAAGTCGGCTCGCTCGGCGACATCGGCTGCTTCTCGACGTACGTCGCGCACTACATCGTGACCGGCGTCGGCGGCCTGGCGACGACGAGCGACCCGGACCTGCACATCCGCCTGCGCAGCCTGATGAACCACGGCCGCGACTCGATCTACCTCTCCATCGACGACGACGCGGGCGCGGCCGGCAAGCGCCTGCACGAGATCGTCGCCAAGCGCTTCCAGTTCGTCTCCGTCGGCCACAGCTTCCGCGCCACCGAGCTCGAGGCGGCGCTCGGCCTCGCCCAGCTCGAGGAGAAGTCCGCGATCGTGAAGGCGCGCGTCGGCATGGCCAACCGCCTGACCGCCGCGCTGCGCGAGTTCGAGGACCGGCTGCAGCTGCCGACGTGCCCTCCCGACCGCGACCACACGCACATGCTCTACGGCCTCGTCCTGCGCGGCGAGGACAAGACGGCGCTGGTCAATTTCCTGGAGGACCGCGGCGTCGAGACGCGCGACCTGCTGCCGCTCTTGAATCAGCCGGTCTATAAAAAGCTGTTCGGCGACCTCGAGCCGAAATACCCCGTGGCGCGGATGCTCAACCGCTCGGGCTTCTACATCGGCTGCCACCAGTACATGACGCCCGGCGACGCGGATTACGTCGTGGAGCAGTTCCGGGCTTTCTTCCGCGGCAAGCGGAAGCAAATCGCTCCTACGACGGGCGCCGGGAGATCGCGATGAGCGGCACGCCCTGCCAGCCGAAAAGCGTGTACGCGGCGAGAAAGAAGGGATAGATGAGCCGGGCGGCGCCGTCGATGGCCGCGGACTTCGCCGCCACCAAGGCCTTCACGAGCCCCGAGCCGGCCGGCGCCGCGCTGCCGGAGGGCGCGTAGCGGACCTGCTCGACCTTGAGCGCTTTCCGCGCCATGCCGAAGCTGAGCCGATAACGCAGGATCAGTTGAAGCATCGGCAGGGGGTAGCCGAGAGGGCGGCTTTCGAGCACCTCGAAGCCGTGGCGCGTCAGCGCGCCGGAGAGCGACGCCGCGCTCCAGCGCGTCAGGTGATGCGGGGGATTGTCGATGGCCTCGAGGCCGGGTCCCTGAAAGGGGTCGAAGGTGCGGTTCCGGTTGGGCGCGCCCACGACGAAGACGCCGCCGGGCTTGAGCAGGGACTTGGCCGCGCCCAGCCATGCGCCGAGATCGTCGACGTGCTCGATCACCTCGAACATCGTGATCGCGTCGAAGGAAGCGGGCGGCGCCCGGCGGGCGAAATCCGGCAGCCCGCCGGCGAACACGTCGAAGCCGCGCGACTTGAGCGCCGTGACGCGCGCGGAGTTGAAGTCGACGCCGGAGACCGAGAATCCAGCCGCCTTGGTCCGGAACAGGAATCCGCCGGTGCCGAAGCCGACGTCGAGCAGGCGCGCGCCGCGCGGAAGGTTCTTGGCGAGAAAGGCGAGCGCCTCGTCGTACTCGAACGACATGGGGTCCGTGCGCTCTTCGATCGCGACGGAGTACTGATCGGTGTTGTGCTCGTAGTACTCGGGGCCGGGGTTCTTGAAGGGCTCGCAGTAGCCCAGCCCGCACTCGGGGCAGTCGTACAGGCGGTAGCCTTCGTGCTCGCGCACCAGCGTCTTGGGACCGGTTCCGCCGCACAGCGGGCAGGGCATCAACATGCGGGGAATATAGTAAATTGACCCATGGGTTCCATTTCGGTCACCGCCCTGGTGGACTGCTACAACCATGAACCCTACGTCGAGGCCGCCATTAAAAGCATCCGCGATCAAGATTGGGGCGGCAAAACATGGGAACTCATCGTTGTCGACGATGGTTCTACGGATAAGACGGCGGAGGCGGTCCGGCGCTGCGCGCCGGACGCCCGGTTGATCGTCCAAAAGAACGCCGGCCAAGCGGCCGCCTTCAACGCGGCCGTTCGAGAAGCGAGGGGAGAGGTCATTTGTTTCTTGGACGGGGACGACGTTTGGTACCCCGGTAAGATCAAGGCCGTTCTCGCCGAGTTCTCCGCTCACCCCGAGTCCTCATTCGTTCAAAATGCGATGGAGCCAGTGGACGTTTCCGGGAAGCCCCTCGCGCAGCCGCGCTCATTCCCGCCGGCGAGCATTCGTCTCGAAGATGTCCTCGCCGGCCGAGACGTCCTGATCGGGACCTCGGGCGTATCCGTGCGCCGCTCCGCCCTCGACAAGATCTCTCCGATTCCCGAGGACTTGAAGCTGTACGCCGACGAGTACGTCTCGAAGCATATTTTGTTCTTCGGGACGGGACGGACCGTTCCCGGCATATTGGGCGGCCTGCGCATCCACGAGACCAACTCCTTCCAGGGCATGAACTGGCGCGCCGATCGTCTCGAGCGCTATCTCTCGATCTCGACCCGGCTCGAAGCCTTGCTCGATGCCCGCCTGCGCGCGAACGGCCGCACCCTTCCTCCCGAAGGCCGCCGCGCCAAGCTCCTCGACCGCATGACGAAGGTGATCCTCCTGCGCGGCTGGCGCGGCGACAGGTCCGGCGCCCTCGACGCGTGGTCGGAGCTCAAGCGCGAGCTTCCGGCCTCGGCGTTCAACGCGTTCAAGCTGTCCACGCTCCTGCTCGCGGTCGCTTCGCCGCGCGCGTATCTGACGATGCACGCCCTTTACGGCCGGTCCTCTCTTCTGCCTTGGGCCCGCGACAGGTTCCTCAAGTGAGCGGCAAGCCCGATCTCTCCGTCGTCCTGCCCACTCTCGACGAGTCCGACGGCCTCAAGGTGCTCTTGCCGCGTCTGAGGGCGCTGTTCGACAAGCTCGGCGTGCGCGGCGAGGTGCTCATCGTCGACGGCGGCTCGAAAGACGACACCGCCGCCGTCGCCGAGGCGCACGGCGCCCGCGTGATGCGCCAGCAGGGCCGCGGCTTCGGCTCCGCCGTGCGCGAAGGCATCGCCGCCGCCGCCGCCGACCGCGTGGTCTTGATGGACGCCGACGGCTCGCACGCGCCCGAGGCGCTGGAGGCCTTCTGGGCGCGGCGCGGCGACGCCGAGCTCATCGTCGGCTCGCGCTACTGCCGCGGCGGCTCCGCGCAGATGGACATGACGCGGCAGATCCTGAGCCGCTCGCTCAATCTCGTGAGCCGCCGCGTGCTGGAACTGCCGGTGCGCGAGTCGTCGAGCGGGTTCCGGCTCTACTCCGGCCCCGCGGCGCGCGCGGTCCAGTCCGGCGCGACCGACTTCTCCGTCCAGCAGGACCTGATGGTCGGCATCCTCGCCGCCGGCGGCCGCGTCATCGAACTGCCCATCCATTACGCGCCCCGCGTGGGCGGCATCTCGAAAGCCAACGCGTGGAAGCTGGCGCCGGCTTACGTGCGCCTGCTCTTGCGGCTCAAGCCGCGCCGCGGCGGCTGGCGCGCCGAGACCGGCCTGGCGCTCGTGCTGGCCGGCGCCGCGTGCGCGGGCTGGCGCGGCTTCGGAGGCGCCGCCGCGGCCTTCTTCCTCGCCGCGGGCGCGCTGTGCGTCCACGAGACGATCCGCCTGCGCGGCGACCGCCTCGCCGGAGTCCTCGCGGCCGCGGCTTGGCCGGCGGCCGCGCTCGCCGGCGCGCCGCTGGCGACTCCCTGGGCGGCGTTCGCGGCGTTCGGGGTCCTGCTCGCCGCGGGCGCGGCCGATTCGGTGTTCCCGTGAGCGAGCGCCGGCTCCTCCGGCCGGCGCTGCTCGCCGGCCTCGCCTTGGCCCTCGGCCTGTGGGGATTGCGCTGGGGCCTCCCCTCGCGCGAGCGGATCCAGCGCGTGCTGCCGCCCGGCGCGGACACTCCCGAGTTCCGCGCGCGCCTGCAGTCCTCCTGGGCCTCGCTCCACGACTCGTTCGGCTCGGACATCATGGTCAGCACCGAGTCCTGGGCCGCGCCGTTTCGCGGCGTCCAGAATATCCCGCCGGGCTGGACCGAGCCGCCGCCGCTGCTGCTCAACTCGGCGCGGTCGTTCTATCTGCGGTCCGCGCACGAGGACGAGCAGAGCTTTTTGATCATCCTGTCGCGCATGCGGCCCTGGCGGCTCGAGCTCAATCCTCATCTCTTCACCTACGGCGGCGCGTACGTCTACTCGCTCGGCGCCGCGCTCGCCGCGGGCGCCGCGATCGGCCTGGCGTCCCTGCACACGTCGATGGCCCCGTATCTCGCGAACCCCGGACAGATGGCCTCGCTTTATTTCGTCGGGCGGCTGTACACCGTCGCCTGCTTTCTCGGCTGCGCGCTGATGCTCCTGAGGATCGGCCGCCGCCGTCTCGGCTCCGACGCCGGCTTCTACGCCGCGCTGCTCTTCCTTTTCTCCCCCGGAGTCGTCGTGCAGGCCCACGTGATGAAGAACCACATGCTGTGGTCCCTTTTCCTGTTGTGGACGCTGGACCTGAGCTTGGATCTGCTCGAGTCCGGAGGCGTCGCCGCGTACGCGGCGGCCGGCGCGGTCTCCGGGCTGGCGGTCGGCGCCTTCCTCGCGGCCTGGCCCGCCTGCCTGCTGGTGGGCTTCGTCGGAGCCCTCAGGATCAAGGCGCGGCCCGCGAGCCGTGTCGCCGAGGCGAAGGGTCTCTTCATCGCGGGGGCCGCGAGCGCCGCGGCGTTCTTCCTGACGAACCCGTATTGGCTCCTCGATTGGACGTCGGCGCGCGCCGAGATGAAGGTGCTCAGCGGCTGGAGCGCTTTCGTCCCCTCGCATCCGTTCCTCTTCTTGAGCGGCGCCCTCGCGAGCGCGTTGACGTGGCCGGTCCTCGCCTTGGTCCTGGCGGGCTCGGCCTGGGCGCTGATCCGCGGGCGCCGCGAGCCCGCTCTCTGGGTGTGCCTGTTCGCCTTCCTCGCGGGGCTGGCGATGATGAGCACGATCGGCGACGTCGTCGACGTCCGCCAGGTGCGCTATTTCCTCGGCTTCCTGGCGGTGGGCCTGCTGCTCGCCGGGCGCGCGGCCGCCGATCTGCTCGCGTCCAAGTCGAGGCTGCGCCCCGCCGCGGCGGCCGCGCTGGCTCTGACGCTGGCGTACACGCTCCTGTCCGGCGCCACGTACGCGCATAATTTCGCCGCCGATTCGGGCGATTCCTCGACGCACGCGCGCGCGGGCGCCTGGATCGAGGCGAACGTCCCGCCCGGCTCGGCGATCGGCCTGCTGCGCCTGCCGCAGCCCTCCAACGCGCCTTACTTCCGCTACGACAAGTACGAGCTGCGGCTCATCGAGAGCGCCCATCTGTTCGCGACCCTGCCCCCGGCCAGCCTGCCTCCGTACGCGGTCGTGACGTCTCCCGATTACGACGACCGCCCCGGCATGGAGCCGAACCTGTCCCGCTACGAGCTGGCGGCCGAGTTCCCGCGGGCGAAGCTCGTGCCCTTCATCGCGATCGAGCCGACGTCGACGACGGCCGACCCGCAGATCGACGTCTACCGCCTGAAACGGCCTCGATGAAGAACGAATCCGCGCCGCCGGCCTCGCGCGAGCGCCGCTGGCTCGCCGCGCTGCTCTTGGCGGGGTTGGTCCTGCGCGCGGCCTACTGCTGGAAATTCCCGCAGTGGGGCCCGAACCGCTCCATCCCCGACCTTAACTGGTACGAGACCATCGCCGAGAGCATCTACCACCGGGGCATCATCGCGGATCCCGCGGGCAATCCCACCGCGGCGCGCGAGCCCGGTTACCCCGTTCTTCTCGCGGCGGCGTATCTCGTCTCGGGACCGAGCTATCGGGCCGGACAGGCGATCAATTGTCTCTTTGGATTGCTCACGATCGCGCTGGTCTTCCTGCTGGGCCGTGAGATCTTCGGAAGGCGAACCGCATGGCTCGCCGCCGTGATCGCGACGTTCTATCCTCAATTTCTGTACTACACGGCGACTCAGGAGCGCGAAACCTTCCAAACGTTCCTCCTCGCCTTCACCGTGTGGCTGGTCCTCCGCGCGGCCCGCTCCTCTTCGCTCCGGGCCTGGGCATGGCCCGGCCTCGCGGCGGGAGGCTGCGCGCTGACGAACTCCGCCCTGCTCCCGGCGGGCCTGATGCTGGCTCCGGCGATCGTGTGCCTTGGAATGCGGACCAAGCGGGAGCACTTCAAAGGAGCCATCGTCTATCTCGGGGTGATGCTGTCGCTGTGCTCCGTCTGGACCGTCCGGAACGAGCGTCTCTTCCATCGCTTCATCCTCGGCATCAACGGCGGCGGGGCGCACATGTACATCGGCATCATTGTCCCCAACGACGTCGCGGGGACCGACGCCGAGCCGGGCTACGTCACGCGCGACCCCGTCGTCCAGGAGGCCTCGAAGCTGCCCGAGACCGAGCGCGACCGCGTGTTCTACCGCGGCGCGCTGCGTTTCATCCGGGAACAGCCGGCCCGGTACGCCGGCTTCGTCCTGCGCAGCTTCGCGAAGCTGTGGCGACTCTATCCGTACGCGCGGGCCTACGCCTTCCACTACCGGCTGATCAAATGGATCGGGCTGTTGTCGGACGGCTGGATCATCCCGCTGGGGTTCGTCGGGATGCTCCTCGCGGGACGGCGCTACCCGGAGGCGGATTTGTTCCTCGTCACCGTGTTCTCCGTCACGTTCACCTATATGTTATTTTGGTCCATCATCCGCTATCGTCTCCCGATGATGCCCTTCATGATCTTGTTTTGCGCGCACGCGCTCGACGTCATCGCCTCGCGGCTCGAGGAGAAGGCGTCGTGAAGCGCTTCGAGGGGAAGACGGTCCTGATCACCGGCGCAGGTCGGGGCATCGGCCGCGCGCTGGCGCTGGGCTTCGCGCGCGAGGGCGCCGCGCTCCTCCTGTGCAGCCGGACGCCGGCCGAGCTCGAGGCGGCCGCCGGCGAGGCGCGCGCGCTCGGCGCGAAGGTCAAGGCCGAGCGCTGCGACGTGTCCGTCTCCGCGCAGGTCGCGGCGTTCGTCGCGGGCGGGGTGAAGGAGCTCGGCCGCATCGACGTGCTCATCAACAACGCGGGCATCCTCGGGCCGATCAAGCCGCTGGCGGAGGTCTCCGACGCGGACTGGAGCGAAGTCCTTGCCGCCAATCTGAATTCCGCCTTCTACGTGACGCGCGAGGTCCTGCGGGGCTCCATGCTCGCCGCCCGCCGGGGCTGCGTGATCAACGTCTCCTCGGGACAGGGGCGCAAGGCCTCGGCGGGCTGGGGCCCTTACGCGGCGAGCAAGTTCGGGCTCGAGGGGCTCACGCAGGCGTGGGCCGAGGAGGGCAAGGACGCGGGCATCCGTTTTTATTCCGTCAACCCGACCGCGACGCGCACGAAGATGCGCGCCGAGGCGGTTGCCGGCGAGGATCCGGCGACGCTCAAGACTCCGGAAAAGGCCGTTCCCGCATTCCTGGAACTGGCGAGCGATCATTGCGATATCCCGTCCGGAAAAGCCGTGTGGCTGGATCGGAAGACGGGCAAGCTGGAATCATAGTCCATGGAAGGCCACGACCTCGACAAGTCCGAGTATCTCGGCACGAGCCATCTGCTCGCGACGCGCTCTCTCGTTCATTACAACGACTACGTGTTCAGGCTGGCCACCAACAAATTTCCCAAACAAGGGGAGGTCCTCGAGCTCGGCCCCGGTTTGGGGGATTTCACGGGCCGTTTTCTGAACGCGGGAAAGAAAATCGACGTCGTCGAGACCGAATTACAGTTTCATCCGGTGCTCGCCAAACTCGCGCGAAAGGTCGCGGCCTCTTTGGACGAGCTCCAGGGCCGATACGACGCCATTTTGAGCGTGAACGTCCTCGAGCACATCGAGGACGATGAGGCGATCCTCCGCCAGCTCAACTCCAAGCTCAAGCCCGGCGGGCTGATCTCTCTCTATCATCCGGCCGGTCCCTCTCTTTACGGTCAATTGGACAAGCTCGTCAATCACTATCGCCGCTATAGCCGTGAGGAGATGGTCCGAAAGGTTCAGGCCGCCGGCTTCCAGATCGAGGAGGTCCGTTACGTCGACTCTTTGGGCTGGCTGGTCATGTGGATCTACAAGCTTTTGGGAATCGGCGACGGCAACGTGACGCCATGGTCGATGAAGCTCTACGATTGGACCGTTTTCCCCATCAGCCGCGTTCTCGACCCGTTGGTCGGGCGCAGTTTCGGCCGTTCCATTTTCGTCCTAGGCCGGAAATTGGTCTAATGGAAGAATCATGATCTGCCGAATGTGCCGGAGCGAGGACCTCTACCGTTTCCTGGACCTGGGCTTCATGCCCCCGGCCGACGAGTTCCTGCGCCACGAGCAGCTCAGCTACCCGCGCGCCTATTTCCCGCTGGAGGTGCTCATGTGCCGCGCTTGCGGCCTGGCCCAGCTCAGCTACGTCGTCTCGCCGGAGATCCTCTACCGGCACGACTACCCGTACGAGGCCTCGACGACGCGCACGGGGCGCGAGCATTTCGGCGCGTTCGCCGCCGAGGCGGTGGAGCGCTTCGGGCTGGGCGCCAAGGACCTGGTCATCGACGTCGGCAGCAACGTGGGCGTGCTGCTCGGCAACTTCAAGGACCGCGGCACGCGGATCCTGGGCATCGATCCCGCGGCCAACATCGTTCGCATCGCGGAGAAGAACGGGATCCCGACGCTCAACGAGCTCTTCAGCGCGGAGCTCGCGGCGGAGATCCGCAAGGAGCACGGGAGGGCCGCGGTGATCACGGCCTCCAATTGCTTCGCTCACATAAATGATTTGTTCGACTTCACGAAAGGCCTCGAGACGCTGCTCACGAAGGACGGCGTTTTTATCTTGGAAGCCCCTCACTTCCTGGACCTCATCAAGAACCTCGAGTACGACACCATCTATCACGAGCACCTCTCTTACCTTTCGCTCAAGCCTCTCATCCCGTTCTTCCGCAGCCGCGGCCTCGAGGTCTTCGACGTCCGGATGCAGAGCATCCACGGCGGCTCGTTCCGCGTCTTCGTCGGCCGCCCGGGGCGGCACAAGATCACGAGCCGCGTGAAGGAAACGCTCAAGCAGGAGGCCGCGCGCGGTCTTCACGAGGAGAAAAGCCTGCGGCGCTTCGCGGCGGCGGTGGAGAAGAACCGCAAGGACCTGACCTGGCTCCTGCAGGGACTCAAGCACCAGGGCAAGAGCGTCGTCGCGGTCAGCGCGCCGGCCAAGGGCATGACGCTCCTCAACTACTGCCGCATCGGGACGGAGACGCTCGACTTCGTGACGGAGAAGTCGACGCTCAAGATCGGGCGCTTCACGCCCGGCAGCCATATCCCGGTGTACTCCGACGCCAAGCTCCTCGAGGAGATGCCCGATTACGCGCTCCTGCTCGCCTGGAATTTTTCCAAGGAGATCATGGCCAATCTCAAGGATTACACGAAGCGCGGCGGCAAGTTCATCATCCCGATCCCTCGTCCCCGCATCGTGGGCTGACATGAAAGTCTTTCAGCGAAAGATCGATTTCAAGGACGCCCGCGGGACCATCAGCGACATCCTCGACGACGTGCCCGTCAACGCGATCACGATCATCACGTCCAAGAAGGGCGTCTCGCGCGGCAACCACTTCCACAAGAAGTCGGTGCAGTACACGTACGTGGTGAGCGGCAAGATCAAGTATCTGTCGCGCAAGGGCCAGGGCAAGACGCGGTCGGCGATCCTCGGCCCCGGCGGGCTCGCGGTCAGCCCGAAGGGCGAGGCGCACACGGTCGTGGCGCTGGCCGACACGGTGTTCCTGTCCATCACGTACGGTCCCCGCCACGGCACGAACTACGAGGCGGACACCTACCGTCTCGCCGAACCGCTCAAGTGAGCGCCGAAGCCCCCGAGCTGACGGTCCTCACTTTGACGCTCAACGAGGGCAATTCCCTGCCTTCGTTCGTCGCCAAGATGAAGCCCGCGGTCACGGCGCTCGTCCCGAATTTCGAGTTTCTGGTCGTCGACGGCGGCTCCAGCGACGACACGGTCGCGAAGGCGACGGCCGCGGGCGCGCGCGTGGTCCGGCAGTCGAAGCCCGGGTACGGAAACGCCTATCGCGAAGGCTTGGCATTGTCGAAGGGAAAGTGGATCCTCACTCTCGACGCCGACTCCGCGCATCCGATGGAGATGTTCTCGCAGTTCTGGCGCGAGCGCGAGAAGTACTCGGTGGTCATGGGCTCGCGTTATCTCGCCGGCGGCTCCGACGCGCGCCCCGCGGGCCGCAAGATGCTCAGCCGCGTCCTCAACTTCGCCTACCGCACCGTGCTCGGCTCGCCGCTCACCGACATCTCGGGCGGCTTCCGTCTCTATCTCGCTCAGGACGTGCAGAACACGCCGAGCGAGGCGTTGTACTACGACGTCGTCGCCGAGCTCATGGGCCGGCTGTGGGGCAGCGGGAAGAAGATCCTCGAGATCCCCTACGCGTACTTTCCGCGCGAGAACGGAGAATCGAAGGCCCGCATCCTCCGCTTCGGCTTCCATTATGGAATGACCTTGCTGAAGCTCCGGCTTTGGCTGTCGTTCGGCAAGAAGGACTGAGTTCGCTGAAGGTTATGGAGCTCAGATTTTTCTTGATGCTCGCGCTTCTCATCACATCGATATCCGCGATCGCCGGGGGCGAACGCCCGAGGGGAAAGGCGCTTCTCTACGAGCAAACGGATCATTTCGACCCCACGCCGGATGAGAGCGCGAAGATAAAATCGCTGATTCTGTCGTCCGGCCGGAAACGCGTTCCCAAAGCGGAACGAGATCGGGAGCATAAAGAGCTGATCCGATACGGACGGCTCTATATCCCCGTCTATCTCGACGTACTCGCGGAGGAATACGAGCGAAGCACGGAAGGGAAGCCGCTCCGAATTGCGCTGGATGACGTCGGCCTTTCGGCTTATGCGACCCTGTTTGAGAACGCGACGCCGGCGCCGCAGGCCGCTATTCGTGACGAAGACACCGACGACCTTTTGAGTTATGTGAAGGCTTGGCGGATTTGGTGGGAGCAAAATAAGCGGAAGGATATTCGGTTGGCGGATCCGGAATCCAATATCGCATTGGCGCTTAAGGATTTCTTTTACGGTACGCCCGAGAGCAAGCTGGCCGCCGCGGAAGATCTCGATTTCGTCGCGCGACAGTATTCCATCCCGGGAGTCGTCATCAATCTGATTTGCGCTCGGGATCTGCCCGAAGAGCTCTTTGCGACTGATTTGCAGAACTACCTGCGACGGATAACGGGTACGAAGATCCCGAACATGACGAAAGAAAATGGGAATCAGGCTTGCGGCGATTGGAATCGATGGGTGAAAGCATCAAGAAGTACTTTCAAGTGGCCGTCTCATGTCGAAATGCTGAAGAAGGGTGGAAGTCCGTCCCACTAGACGAGGGACGCTACCGTCGCTTGAGGACGGCGATCAGCGACAAGCCGAACGGCGGCCGCGCGAGCTTCTCCAGCCGCGACACGACGGGCAGGACCATGTTCATCACCGCCCAGTTCTCGTCGGCCTGCTTGGTCTCCTTCAGCACGCGTCCCTTGAGGAACCAGCCGAACGAGGCGATGGCGTTGAAGTAGTAGAGGTCCACCCATTCGACGCTCTCGCCGCCGGCGCGCGCGACGAGGTCGCGCATCGTCGCCTTCGTGTAGCGGCGGAAGTGATGGTCGAGCGCGTCGAGACTGCCGTAGAGGAACGGGTGCGCGGGGACCAGCAGGCAGATGTGCCCGCCGGGCTTGGTGCCCTGGATCATGTGCTTCAGCGCCAAGTCGTCGCGCTCGATGTGCTCGATCACGTTGACGCTGAAGGCCGTGTCGGTGCCGAAGGCCTTCATCTCGTCGACGAGCTTGGGGTCGGTCGCGTCGGTGACGAAGGTCAGGTGCGCGCGGGGGTCCTTGTGGCGCTCCTTGAAGAGCCGGCGCAGGTCGGCGTCGGGCTCGACGCCCCAGTAGGCCTCGACGCCATGCCGGAGGAAGTTGGGGACGAAGCTGCCCAATCCGCAGCCCACGTCGACGGCGCGCTTGCCGACGTACGGCGCGAACTGCTCGAACTGCCAGCCGAAGTAGGGCCCTGCGGCGGCGGACCAGCGCTCGTAGAAGTCCGAGTGCGACTCGGTCATTTGACGCGCAGGTAGAACAGGCCGAGCGCGAAGGACGCGAAGGCGCACTGCACGCCGGTGAGCACCAGAGCGATCGCGATCACCGCGAAATCGAGGCGCGCGGCCTCCCCGCCCATCGGGAACAGCCCGAAGTAGTAGGAGAGGGGGAAGTAGGCCAGCGCCAGGAGACCCGCGACGATGAGGCCCGCGCCGATCACGAGGCCTTTCTCCAGGCTGAACGTTCTGTGCAGAAAAGCGATGAGGCGGTTGTCCGCGTCGAAGCGCTCTTGGTAATCCGCTTCCTGGGCGACGATTCCGAGGCCGAGCACGCTGGTTCCCGTGAGCCAGAGCAGCAGACTCGTCAGGATGTGCCGGGAGCCCAGCCACGCGGCCGCGTCGGGGGCCAGCACGTCGCGGCCGGTCACGACGGCGAGGCCGAGAGCGCCGAGGAGAAGAAGAAGCGCGCCCGGGAACAGGAACGTCCCAGTCGGAGAGAATAAGAGCATGAAGCGCAGGTGCCGCCAGCCGTCGCGCCAGCGGCGCAGATGCGGAGGGCGGTCGCGAAGGTCTTTGTGCAGGTCACAGGGAACCTCGGCGATCTTCATCTTGAGCAGCGAGGCCTTGACCAGCATCTCGGTGGCGAATTCCATGCCGTCGGCCTTGAGGCCCATGCGCTCGAAGGCGTCCTTGCGCAGCCCCCGCATGCCGCAGTTCGTATCGCCGAGGCCGGTGCGGAAGAGCATGTTCATGATGGCCGTGAGGACGGGGGTGCCCAGATGCCGGTTCAGGAACGGCATGGCGCCCTCGTCGATCACGCCGAGGAAGCGGTTGCCGACGACCAGGTCGAGGCCTTGGCGGAGTTTTTCGACGTAGCGCGGGGCCTGCTCGAAGTCGTACGAGCCGTCCGCATCGGCCATGATGAGGTACTTGCCCTTGGCGGCCGCGAAGCCGCCGCGCAGCGCCTTCCCATAGCCCTTGCCGTCGACGGGGACGACGCGCGCTCCGAGCTTCTCGGCGAACTCCTTGGTCCGATCGGTCGAGCCGTTGTCGGCGACGAGGACCTCGCCGGGAGCGCCGAGGGCGGCGAGGGCTTTCTGGGCCTTCTCGACGCAGTGGGCGATCGTGCGCTCTTCGTTGAGCGCCGGGATGACGACGGACAGCTCGAGCTCCGCCATGGAGGGCGATTGTAGCATTCCGGCTCCTCTCGGGAAGCCCGCGGGGGAAATGATAACGTCTGCGGATGCCCGAAACGGCCCCGTCGTCGTCCGGCCTCTTGGATCTGTACCGGCGGCATTACGCGTTCTTGATCAGGGCCGGCCTCGTCCTCGCCGTGTGGTTCGGCGCTTCCGCGCGGGCGGCGCACGACGTATGGGCCGCTTCGGTCGAGTTCGCCTGGGCGACGGCGCTCGCCTGCGCTTTCCTCGCGGGGCGCATGGCGGACGGCAGGCCGATCCGTCTTCCCCTGCTCGCGCCCGCGGCGGCCTTCCTGGCGGCGGTCGCGCTCTCATTCCGCGGCGCGTACGACCGCAACACGACCCTCCTCGAGACTTGGATCTGGATCTTCAGCTTCCTCCTGACCTTGCTTTTCGTGAACGTCGTGGAGGACGAAACGCAACTCGATCGCGTCCTCTCGGCCTGCGCCGTCTCGCTGGTCCCGTTGGCCGTGAGGTTCGGCTCCTGGCTCGCCCCCGGAAGCGAGCTCCACAAAGCGCAGGTGATGTCGAACCTGCGCCTGCAGCTGGCCGTCGTCGGGCTCCTGCTGGCCGCCTTCTACTCGGCCTTGTATTTCATCGTCCGCGTCGTCGAGAAGAAGGATTCCCGCTGGACGCGCGCCGCCTTCCTCGCCGCGCTCGCCTGCCACATCGGCATACTCTTATTCACCCAGCGCACGATCATGGTCGAGACCGAGGCCCCGCTCATCAACGACAACGTCCTCGTCGGCTTCGCCTTGTGCTGGTTCTTCGTCCTCTGGGAAAAGGTCTTCGAGCGGCCGGCCTGGCTCGCCGTTTTCGCGCCCTGCTGCTTCATCTTGATGGCCGAGCGCTCGTGGCTGGCCTATGTCGCGATCCTCGCCGGATTCCTGGTCTACCAGCGCGACTTCTTCTGGGAGGCCGCCCGGAGGCATCGGAAGCTCTTCGCGGCCGCGGCGGCGGCCGCCGCGGCGCTGTTCTCCGTCATCGTCGGCGTCAAGGCGTCGCAGCATGTTCCGACCGTCCTCGGCGTCAGCCGCGTGCTGTGGTGGCGGGCGGCGGCGCGCGCGTTCTGGAGCTCGCCGTGGACCGGCGTCGGCGCGGGCGGCTTCGCGACGGCCTATCCGTTCTTCAAAGCCGGTCGTGTGGACGGCACGCTCCACGCGCATTCGTTCTATTTCCAGCTTCTCGTCGAGACGGGCGCGGCGGGCTTCTTGACGGCCGCTTTCCTGGCCTGGCGCTACGTCCGATCGCTGGCGGCGGGCGGCCGGAGCGGCGCGCAGCGGCGCGCGGTGGCCGCGACCTTGGCGGCGATCCTGCTCTTCGCCTCGATCCACATCAACCTCGAGTATTTCCTCAACAAGCTCGTGCTTCTCTTGCTTCTCGCGGCCCTGCTGACGGGGAGGGAGGCGCCGGCGCGAAGGATCAAGCCGCTGTTTCTGGGCGCCGCCGCCGCCGGACTGCTGCTGGCGATCCCCTACTGGCTCGCGCTCTACTCGTCGAGCGCCTTGTTCGTGAGCGGGCGCGAGGCGCTGGCGTCGGGCGATCGCGCGAAGGCCGAAGCCCTGTTCCGGGACGCGCTCTCCGTCGATCCGACGAACGCGGACAGCGATTTCGCGCTGGCTTCGATCGCGTCGGAGAAGTTCAGGGAAAGCGGCTCCCCAGAAGCCCTGGCCGAGGCGCGAAGCCGGCTCCAGGACGGGCTCCGCCAAAGACGCGACTACGCCGTCATCACGCGGCTGGCCGCGCCCGGGCGGCCCTGAGCGAGGCGCTCAGCCGCTCTCCGGCCGCGGCGATCGCCGCGACGGCGGAGAGGATCACGAAGCCCATGACCGGCAGGCGATAGCGGATGACCGCGTGCAGGGCGGCGTAGAAGGCGGTCAAGCACAGCACCGAGAGCCAGACCGCGGGCGCCTCGCGCCAGCGGCGCAGGAGGACGAAGCCGAGCAGGCCGAGCGGCACCATCCAGGCGTCGGACAGCAGGCTGATCAGGAAGATCTTGCGGTACGACTCGTCGTAGGAGCGGTTGTAGGGCCACAGCCGCCAAAGCTTGCCCACGCGCACGATGACGCGACGGGCGTAGAGCGCGGGACGCTCCCGCGCGACCTCGAGAGTCCTGCGGATCAGGGCGGCGTTGCGCTCGGACTCCGGCAGGAGCAGCGCGGAATTCCAGAACGGATCGTCGCGGAGGAACTCGAGCTGGCGAGGCGTGCCGAGGTCGTCGGGCTCGACCATCATCGCTTGGTAGACCTCGAGGCCGCCGTTCGTGCTGCCCAGGACCAAGCGGTGCTGCAGGCGCCAGTTGCGCGCGGTCCAGGCCCCCGAGATCAGCAGGACGGGCAGGAGGAACAGAGCCGCGCGGCGGAGGCCGCGGCCTTTGCCGCAGGTCAGCAGGGCCAGGGCGCAGGCGCCGACGCCGCCGACCCCCGCGGCGGTGGCCGTGATCAGCAGGACGCCGGCCGACACGCCCGACAGCGCGAGCCAGCGCCCCTCGCCGCGAGGCCGCGCCGCGCGGACGGCGCCGAAGACGGCCGCGGTGAACAGGAACGAGGCGAAGGTATCCCGATACAACGAAGCGCTGTAATAGATCGACTGCGGATACAGCATGTAGGCCGCGAACGCGGCCGCGCCGACGCCGTCGCCGAAAAGCTCGCGCCCCAGCGTCCCGATCATCGCCGCGATCAGCAGCGACATCAGCGCTTGGGCGGCGAGCACGACCCACGCCCGCCGTCCGCCGGAAAGGCGATAGAGGCCCGCGATGAGCAGCGGGAAGCCCGGTTCGCGCGTCGACGTGGGCTGGCCCGGGACGAGGGCGAGCTCCCCGCGCTCGTAGAGGGAGTCGCCCAACTGCTCGTAGCCGTCGAGATCCGGGCGATAGACCGTCGCGTAGATGCGCTTCGCGTAGAATCCGCGCGCCGCGAGGCCGCCGAGAGCCGCCGCCAGCACGAGCCAGACGAGCGGTTTCGCCGGGATTTTGCCGCGCATGGAGCCATCTTAGCTCTTTGCGTCCGCGCCCGGGATTCGAATTGATATCATCTGGCCCGCTTGGGCTATTGGGATCACAAGAAGGTTCTCGTCACCGGAGGCGGCGGCTTCATCGGCAGCCACGTCGTCGAGCTCCTTCTGAAGGCCGGACGGAACGTCCGCGTGACCGTCGCCGACCGGCCGAGCCCGATCAAGAGGCGCAATCTCAAGGCGGTCTGGAAGGACGTGCGCTTCCTGAAGGCGGAGTTCGCCGATCCCGCGTCCTGCCTGAGGGCCTGCAAGGGCCAGGACGTCGTGCTGAACCTCGCCGCCTCCGTCGGCGGCGTGGGCTACAACAGCGTCCACCCGGGTTCCCTGTTCCGCGACAACGTCGCGATCGGGACCAACGTGCTCGAAGCGGCGCGCAAGGCCGAGGTCGGACGCTTTCTGGTCGTGAGCTCCGCCTGCGTGTACCCGCGCGACTGCGCCATTCCCACGCCCGAGACCGAGGGCTTCCGCGGCGTGCCCGAGAAGACCAACGAGGGCTACGGCTGGGCCAAGCGCATGGCCGAATACCTCGGCCGCGCCTACGCCGAGGAGTACGGCATGAGCGTGGCCATCGCCCGGCCCTACAACGCCTACGGCCCCCGCGATCACTTCGATCCCGCCCGCTCGCACGTGATCGCGGCTTTGGTCAAGCGCGTCTGCGACGGCGAGAGCCCGCTCAAGGTCTGGGGCGACGGGAGCACGACCCGTTCCTTCCTGTACGTCGAGGATTTCGCGCGGGGCTTGCTTGAGGTCGCGGAGAAGCACCCGAAGTCCGATCCTCTGAATATCGGCGCCGACGACGAGATCTCGGTCAAGGAGTTGGCCGAGCTCATCCTCAAGCTCGCCGGCTCGCGCGCCAAGCTCGTCTTCGACGCGAGCAAGCCCTCCGGCCAGCCCCGCCGGCACTGCGACGTGGAGAAGGCCAAGAAGGCCATCGGCTATCAGGCGCGCGTCGCCTTGCCCGAGGGTCTGGCCAAGACCATCGCGTGGTATCGAGAGCACGAGGGGAAGAAATGAGGCTCAAGCGCGCCCTCGTCCTGCTCACGTTCAACGAGATCGAGGCGCTGCCGAAGCTCTTCGACAAGATCCCCTTCGCGGCCGCCGACGAGTTCTTCGCCGTCGACGGAGGCTCCAAGGACGGCACCGTCGAGTACCTGAAGTCGAAGGGCGTGAAAGTCCTGGGCCAGCCGCGCCGCGGACGCGGCTGCGCCTTCCAAGTCGCCCTCGACGCCGCGACCGCCGACGTCCTCTGCTACTACAGCCCCGACGGCAACGAGGACCCCGCCGACATCCCGAAGCTCTTCGAGAAGCTCGAGGCCGGCGGCTACGACCTCGTCGTGGCCTCGCGCATGCGCGAGGGCGCCCACAACGAGGAGGACGAGCTCACGCTCCCCCTGCGCAAATGGGTGAACCTCGCCTTCACCTTCCTCGCCAACGTCATCTGGAACCGCGGCCCGTACGTGACCGACACGATCAACGGCTTCCGCGCCGTGCGCGCCGACAGCCTGCGCCGCTGCGCTTGCCGCGTCGACGGCTTCGTCATCGAGTACCTGATGTCGATGCGCATGATGAAGCTCGGCATGCGCATCGGCGAGATCGCGACCTACGAGAGCCCGCGCCTGGGCGGCCAGAGCACCGCCCATTCCTGGCCGACCGGCCTCGAGTTCAGCCGCCACCTGATCCGCGAGGTCCTCTCGGGGCGAAGCGTCGCCCCTGAAGCGTGAGGGGCGGCCGAAATAGTAGTATGGCCCGCGATGGCCGATAAGACGAAGGGAGCTCCGCGCGGCGGCGTCCGCGCGGACGCCGAGGCGTTCGCCCACAAGGCGATCGTGCTTTGGCTGCCCATGCTGTACTTCCTCATCTCCTCCCTTTTCTTCCTGCGGACCTACGACTCCGCCCAGGTCAAGATCTCGATCATGCAGATGGGCGGCCTCGGCCTGCTCACGCTGTGGCTGTGCCGGCTGACGCTCGCCGGCCGCCGCGCCCTCAACAAGGAGGACCTGGTCGCCCTGTCGCCGTTCCTGGCCTACCTGGGCTACGGCATCTTCTCCTTCCTGCACGCCCCGTACCGCATGGCGAGCACCGATTTCTTCCTCCGCCAGACGTTCTACATGATCGTCGCGCTGATCGTGATCTACGAGTTCGACGACGCGGCCGTCCAGAACCTGTTCAACTGGCTGATCTGGACCGCCTGGGTCGCCATCGGCTACGGCATGCTCCAGTTCGTGGACGCGCGCTGGTTCCCGCCGGGCATCGGCCGCGGGATCGATCCGTTCGTCTGGCGCGGCGCGTTCGGCGACCGCGTGTTCTCGACGTACGGCAACCCGAACTTCTACGGCGATTTCCTGGTCATCATCTTCCCGATCCTGCTGACGCAGTTCCTGAAGACCCGGCGCTGGAGCCTGGTCCCGCTGATGATCATGCTGCTGATCAACCTGGTGGCCACCGAGACGAAGGGCGCCATGCTCGGCTTCGCCTTGGTCTGCGTGCTGTTCGCCGGCGTCGCCCTGTACTACTTCGCCGAGCACAGCCGCCCGTACCGCATGAAGATCCTCGGCGTCGCGCTGTGCGGCGCGCTGGCCCTGATCGGCGTGACCGCCAAGAACCTCGAGACCCACATCGTCTCGGTCAATTTCCGCCTGTTCACGTGGGAAGCGACCTGGGACATGATCCGCACCCACCCCGTCATCGGCTCCGGCGTCGGCGCCTTTCCGCCCCTGTACCCGGCGTTCCGGCGCCCGGCCATCTTCCACATCGAGGGCAAGCACAACACGGAGACCGACCACGCCGAGGACGAGTACCTCGAGGAGTTCCTCGACAACGGCATCATCGGCTTCGGCATCTTCCTCTGGCTCGTCTTCAGCACCCTGCTCGTCGGCGCGCGCTCGCTCGGCCAGCTGACCACCGCCTTGACCCTCAAGGACGGCCGCCCGCCGCCCCGCGCCTACGACCTGACCGGACTCATGGTCTCCTTCGCCGGCATGCTCGGGCACAACTTCTTCGACGTGAGCCTGCGCTTCGTGTCCTCGGGCGTCTATCTCGGCCTGCTGTCGGGGATGATCGTGGTCGTGGCCCGCGGGCGCGCTCTGTTCGAGCGCCATCCCCGCGCGCTCGCTCCAGGCGCTCCCAGCGCGCCCGCCGCGGCTCCGGTCGAGGACGCCGGGGAGCCCATCTGGAAGACGATCTCCGAGTTCCTGATCTGGCCGGCGCGCTTGGCCGCGATCGGCGGCATCTTCTACATGGCGTTCCTCATCGATTGGAAGATGCTCTCTCCCGCCGCCGGCTTCGGCGGCATGTTCGGCGAGTTCGCCACCTTGCTCGGGCCTCTGGCGCGCATCCCGGGGGGAGGCGAGCTGCTGCAGTGGTGGGCGGCCTGGATCGTGTTCGCCGGCTCGATGGTCGGCCTGGCCTACGCGCTGATCCGCCTGTGCCTGATGTCGGAGAACCCCGTCGTCCCGATGATCGTGCTCGCCATGCTCCAGCCCCTGTACTTGTTCTGGGGCTACTTCAAGGCCGACATCCACCACAACGTCGCGATCTACTTCTCGAAGGAGCGCAACTGGGACGCGGCGATCGGCAACTACCTCGTCGTCAACAAGCTCAACCCCGACTTCGTCATGGCGAAGTACTTCCTCGGCAACGTCTTCAACGACCGCTTCAACATGACGAAGATCTACGAGCCGAAGTGGGGCGACAAGGACAACGTCGCCATGGACGACTACGAGCGCGCGCTGTACTGGTACAACGAGGTGCGCCGCCTGTCCCCGAACTACGTCCAGATGCACCACCAGGTCGGCAATCTCCATCTGCGCCGCGCGCAGTGGGCGCAGGACCCCGCCAATCACCGGCCGCCCGAGGAGGTCCAGCACTACCTCGACCTCGCGATCAAGCGCTTCCGCATGTACGAGGCCATCGACCCGGTGTTCCCGCCGAATTTCTACCGGATGGCGCAGGTCTACATCATCCAGAAGAAGTACGACGACGCGATCCGCGCGTACGAGCGCTACATCGACGCCGCCGCGTGCGCGGCCGATCCGAGCCTGCTCGCCAAGCCCTTCCTGCGCAATACGATCCTGTCGTACCAGCCCTACCTGCTCGAGAACGGGCAATGGGTGCATCGCCACGCCGGCCCGTGGGCCCCGAAGGACGCCGCCGAGGCCTACACGAGCCTGGCCAACGCGCACTACCTGGCCGAGCAGAACGGGGGCAAGGACGCCGCGAACCATCTGGTCGACGCCGAGGCCTACTACAAGAAGGCCCTCGCGTTCGATCCCACGTTCGAGAACGCCAAGCGCAACCTCGAGATCGTCTACCGCAAGGCCCAGGCCGAGGGCCGCCTGCGCAAGGCGTCGCCGCCCGCCAAGATGCCGGCGCTCGGCGAGCCGCCGTTCACCGGTTATGAAGTCGCTCCGATCAAGGGCTAGGTCGGCGGTCGCCGTCGCGGCGCTGGCCGCGCTCTTGACCTCGGCGGCGCCGGCCGCCGCGTCCTCCTGGGGCTCGAAGCCCGTCTCGTCGGACAAGATCTTCGCCGCGATGGAGGCCGAGCTCACGCGCAGCCTCGCCCGCCTGCGCCAGGACTCGTTCGGACCGCCCTACTTCCTCGCCTACCGGCTTCACGACGCGCGGCATTACGAGGTCGCCGCGACGCTGGGCGCCATCGTCGGCGACGACCTCGAGGAGTACCGCGTCGCCTACGCCGAGGCGCGCTACGGCGACCGCTCGTTCGACAACACCGACCTCAGCTACCAGGGCGTGAACATCCCCACGCCTTCGGATCCCGAGGTGATCCGCCAGACGTTTTGGGCGCTGACCGACCAGGCGTACAAGGGGGCCGTCACGGGCTGGCTCGAGAAGAAAGCCAAGCGCGCGACCGAGCTCGTCACCGAGCCCCTGGACGATTTCTCGCCGGAGCCGGCGCAGCGCAAGGTCGAGGAGGTCCGGCCCGCCTCGCTCGACCGCGACCGCCTGCGATCTCTGGCGTCGCGCGTCAGCGCGACGTTCCGCGCCTATCCCGACGTCTACGAGTCGAACGTGACCATCGGCGCGTGGTGGGCGCGCCGCTTCCTGCTGACCAGCGAGGGCACTCGCCTGCTGACGCCCGCCGAGGAGATGCCGCACGAGGTGCGCATCAACGCCGCGACGCGCGCCGAGGACGGCATGCGTCTCGAGAACGGGATGTACCTGTCCCTGCGCTCGCTGTCGGACATGCCCCCCGAGGCCGAGCTCGAGCGGCAGGCGCGCCAGCTGGCCGAGGAGCTCACGCAGCTGCGCTCGGCGCCCGTGCAGGACGCGATGGCCGCGCCCGCGATCCTCGATCCCGAGATGTCGGGCGTGCTGTTCCACGAGGCGCTCGGCCACAAGCTGGAGGGCCAGCGCCAGCGCGACCCGCACGAGAGCCAGGTGTTCCGCGACCTCGTGGGCAAGACGATCCTGCCGACGTTCCTCAGCGTCTACGACGATCCGACGCTGAAGTCCTTCAAGGGCTCGCCTCTTCACGGGACCTACGAGTTCGACTCGGAGGGCTCGCCGGCGCAGCGCGTGACGCTCGTCGAGAAGGGCGTGCTGCGCGACTTCCTGATGTCGCGCTGGCCGGTCAAGGGCTTCCCGTCGACGAACGGCCACGGCCGCTCGGACTGGCGCTCGCACCCGACGGGGCGCATGGCGAACCTGATCGTGTCGGCCCAGGGCGGCGTCTCGCTCGACGAGCTGACGAAGAAGCTGCTCGAGCTCGTGCGCGCTTCCGGCAAGCCTTACGGGTTCCTGCTCGTCGGCTCCTCCGGCGGCGAGAACCCGACCAACCGCGAGTCCGCGCAGACCCTCGAGGTCCGCCCGCGCCTGACCTACCGCGTGGACGCGGTCACCGGCGCCCGCACGCTCGTGCGCGGCGTCAAGCTCGTGGGCACCCCGCTCGTGGTCCTCAACCGCATCGTGGCCGCCGGCGACGACGCGACGCTGGCCAACGGCTTCCACTGCGGCGCGGAGTCCGGCTGGGTGCCCGTGAGCCAGATCGCGCCGAGCCTGCTCGTCTCCGAGATCGAGCTGCAGCGCCTGCCCGAGGAGCGCTCGCGCCCGCCGATCCTGCCCGCGCCCATCCATGATCCCCGCTAGCCTCCTGCTTCTGGCCATCTTTCTGCCGGGCAGCGCCGGGGCGGCCGGCGGGCCGGACGCCGCGCTCGAGCGCGCGATGCGCACGGAGCTGACGCGGTCCAAGAAGGCGCTCAAGGACGAGGGCTATCCGGCGATCTATCACGCCGCGCTCGACGTCTGGGACCTGGAGGACTGGGACCGCTGGAGCGCGATGGGCTCGGCGCGCGCCGAGGCCTGGATGAGCCAGCGCATCGTCCTGCCCGACGTCCGCGTGGGCAGTCCCGCGCTCGACAACCACCCCGTGACGCCTCGCGGCGACTACCTCGGCACGCCGGTGTCCCAGGCCGACGACGAGTTCGCCCTGCGCCACGCCCTGTGGCGGGTCTTCGACGGCGCCTACAAGTCGGCGACCGCCGACTTCCTGCGCAAGGAGGAGCGCATCGTCGCCCAGGGCAAGGCCGAGTACGACACCGACGATCTCGACTCGGAGCCTCCCATCGTGAGCACGTCGGACCGGCCGGCCTCGCGGTGGGATCGCGAGCGCCTCGCGAAGCTCGAGGACTCGCTCTCCGAGCCCTTCCGGCGCGACCCGACCCTTCTGTACGCGGAGTCGCACGTGAACCTGCGGCGCCTGTGGATGCGGCGGCGCGACACCGAGGGCGTGGCCGTCGACAAGCTCGACGACTCCGCGAAGATCGAGATCGAGGCCGCCGCCTTGAGTCCCGACGGCCTGCGCGAGACGGTCTCCCGCGACTGGTCGGCGCGCGCGCCCGAGGCCTTGCCCAGCGAGGCCGAGCTGCGCCGGGCGGGCCGCGCGCTCCTGGCCGACCTTCAGGAGCTGCGCGTCGCGGCGACGACGTCGCCGTTCAGCGCGCCGGCGCTCCTCGACCCGTCCGTCTCCGGAGCCCTCGTCTTCGCGCTCGGCCAGAGGCTGGCGGGCGAGGAGCAGCGCAACCCCGCCGGCGCGCAGACGTTCCGCGGCCGGTTCGGCACGCGCGTGCTCTCCGAGTCGCTGACCCTGACCGACGACCCGTCGCAGACTTCGTTCAAGGGAAAGCCGCTGTTCGGCCATTACGAATTCGACGACGAGGGGGTGCCGGCGCGGCGCGTGACGCTGATCGAGCGGGGCGTGCTCACGGGCTTCCTGCTCTCGCGCTACCCGCTCAAGGGCTTCCCGCGCTCCAACGGCCACGCGCGCGCGCCGGTCGGCGTCATGCCGACCGGAACGCCCGGCGTGCTCTCGCTGACGAGCTCCTCGCCTCAGCCCGTCGACAAGCTGCTCGAGCGCCTGCGCGAGGAGTGCCGCGCGCGGCAGAAGCCGTACGGCCTCTGGATCCGAAGCCTGCGCGCCGCGGTCCAGCAGCAGGGCGGCGGAGGGCAGGGTTCGATCCGCTTCGTCGCCCGCGTCGACCTCGTCGAGGCGGCGACCGGCAAGATCACGCGCGTGCGCGACCTCGACCTGGTCGGCACGCCGCTCGTGATGGCGGAGAGCCTCGTGGCGGCCGGCGACGACGCCGACGTCTCCGACGTCTACCTGATCGCTCCGACCTCCGTGATCGCGCCGAGCCTCCTGCTCGCCGAGGCCGAGCTGCAGCGCTCGGAGACCAAGCCCGAGAAGGCTCCGATCCTCGCGCCGCCGCAGCCTTTCTCGCCGGAGCCCGAGCATGGGGCGATCGACAAGTCGCTTCCGAAGAACGATTGGATCGAGGTCGACCGCTACCTGCTCTCGGACCATCCGGCGACGATCGACTCATTCGAGGTCCCGGGCGTCGAGGAGTGGCGGCAGACGCGCACCTCCGACGGCCTCGTGATCGACGTCAAAATCGTCGGCGGCGACGCGGGACTGCTCAAGGCCGCCTCGCGCCGCGCGGCCACCGCGATCGAGGAGATCGCGCAGGGCGGGGTCCACAAGACGGTGCTTTCGGCGCCGGGGCCGCTCAGCGCCTACCGGGCGCGGTTCGAGGCCGGCTGGCCCGACGACGGGCCGCGCTGACCGCCGGCTCGCCGGGCCGCGTCAGGCCCGTCTAGTCGGCGAGCGCCTTCTCGACGGCGGTCGTGATCTCTTTGCCCGTCGGGCTGTCGTCGGGGGTGAAGCGGCCGACCACCTTGCCTTTCTTGTCCACGAGGAACTTGGTGAAGTTCCAGGGGATATCGCCGGGGAAGCCCGAGTCCTTGGTCAGGTACTGGTAAAGCGGGTGGATCGAGTCGCCCTTCACCGCGATCTTCGAGTACAAGTCGAAGGACACCGAGTACTTGGTCATGCAGAACTTTTTGATGTCGGAGTCGGAGCCGGGCTCCTGGGCGCCGAACTCGTTGGCGGGGAAAGCGGCGATCTTGAAGCCCTTGTCCGCGTATTTCTTGTAGAGGTTCTCGAGATCCGTGTATTGGGGCGTGAAGCCGCACAGCGAGGCGGTGTTGACGATCAAGAGCGGATGTCCCTTGTAGTCGGAGAGCTTCTTCGGCTTGCCGTCGATCGTCTTCATCTCGAACTCGTAGACCTTGCCGGCGGTTTTCTCGGACTGCATGGGGTTGGTCTCCTGTTTCTTCTGGAATGCCGCGCCGGCCGCGAAGAGCGTCGAGACGACGGCGAGGGAGATGCGGCGGCCGATTTCCTTGAGCGCCATGCGGAAAGTCTAGCCTATTCCGCGGCCTCGGCGAAGCCGTCGTCGGCCGGGGGCTCGCCGTTGCGCTCCTCCTTCCACGGGTCCGCGTTGTTGTGGTAGCCGCGCCGCTCCCAGTACCCAGGCTGGTCGCGCGCCGTGAACTCCAGGGAGCGGAGGAACTTGGCCGACTTCCAGGCATAGAGGGTGGGGATGACCATGCGGACGGGGCCGCCGTGCTCGATCGGGAGGGGCTCGCCGTCGAGCGTATCGGCGATCATCGCGTCATCCTGACCGGCCTCGAAAACGGACGTGTTTGTGGCGTAGGCGTCCCGGGAGCCCTGGATCACGAAGTTCGCGGTCGCCTTGGGCCTGACGAGCTTGAAGATCTCGGACATCTTCACGCCGCGCCAGCGCACGTCCTTCTTCGACCAGGTCGTCACGCAATGGAAGTCCGTCGTCTGATCGGCGCGAGGCAGCGCCCGAAAATCAGCCCAACTGAGCGTCACCGGATTCTCCACCTCGCCGAAGATCCGCAACTCCCAAGTCTTCGGGTCGAACTCGGGGTGCACGCCGAGATCGAGCACGGGAAAGCCGTCCGTCCAGTTCTGACCCGGCGGAAGGCGCAGGCGCTCCTGGGACGCCGAGCGCTCGCGCTTCTCCTTCTTGAAGCGTTCGAGCTGCTTCATCTTCGCCGCGATCATCTTCTCGTTGTATTTCGGGGCGTCGGGCATAGTCAGAGTCTAGCGGGGGGAGCCTCCGCGGTCAAGACAGGGACATAGGAAAGGCCTCGGCTCGACTTCGGGCCGGGGCCGGTTCCTAAGCGCTCGCGCCGGAGCTTTTTTCCCTCGGCGCTGTTTTGGCCGTTTTTCGATCGTCGTGGGTCTGAAAGACCCTTCGTATTCCGCCAGCGAGGCGGCTCTTTTTGATGCGATCTTAGCGGCCCGTGGGCCCATGGAGCGCTTCTGAAGAATAGATTAGTCCCAGATCGACGATCCGGCAAGGCCCAATCCGCCTTCATCGCGTTTGGGCCTAGCCCCGGTAAAAGCTAAAATCTCGTCGTGAAGCGACGAGCCGTTTTCCTCGACCGCGACGGCGTGCTCGTGAAGGAGCGCGACTACCTCAGCCATCCGGACCAGCTCTCGGTGCTGCCCGGCGTCCCCGGGGCGCTCAAGGCCCTGCGCGAGGCGGGCTTCAAGGTCATCGTGGTGACCAACCAATCCGGCGTCGCGCGCGGCCATTTCACGCTCGGCATGCTGACGAAGGTCCATCGCGAGCTCAAGCGCCGCCTCGCGAAGAGCGGCGCCAAATGGGACGCGCTTTACTTCTCGCCGCACGGACCCGACAGCGGGCATCCGTGGCGCAAGCCGGGAATCGGGATGCTCACGGCCGCGAAGAAGCGGTTCGGTCTCGACCTCCGGTCGTCCTATCTCGTCGGCGACACGACGTCCGACGTGCAGACCGCGCTCAACGCCGGCTGCACGCCCATCCTCGTGCGCACGGGACACGGCGGCCGCGACGGCAAGCACCCCGCGGCCAAGCCGGCGAAGGTGTGCCGGGATCTGGCCGCCGCGGCGCGGTGGATCCTCTCGCGCCCGTCTCGGACGAGCGAATAAGACGCTATAATGACGGATGGCCGTTCGGACGAATCTCACGACGACGAGGAATCGATGACGAGCGCGAACGACGCGGTGGCGGCGCACGAGGAGCTGAAGGGAGATCACGCGTCGCCGTCGGCGCAGGCCGAGTGGTTCGGCCACCCGAAGGGGCTGTACGTCCTCTTCTTCACCGAGATGTGGGAGCGCTTCTCCTACTACGGCATGCGCGCCCTGCTCGTCCTCTACATGACGAAGGTCCTGATCATCAACGCCAACCAGGGCCAGGTCGTCTTCGGCTACGCCGCCATCCGGACGTTCATCCAGTGGTTCGTCGGCCTCTTCGGCATGCACGACGCCCTCTCGGTCCAGGCGCTGTCGTCGCAGATCTACGGCCTGTACACCGGCTTCGTCTACTTCACGCCGTTCTTCGGCGGCATCCTCGCCGACCGGGTGTTCGGCCAGCGCAAGTCCGTCTACATCGGCGGCGTGCTGATGGCCATCGGCCACTTCCTGATGGCCAGCCAGAGCATGTTCTTTCCGGCCCTGCTGTTCTTGATCCTGGGCAACGGCTGCTTCAAGCCGAATATCTCGACCCAGGTCGGAAACCTGTACGCCGAGGGCGACCATCGGCGCGACTCGGCGTTCACGATCTTCTACATGGGAATCAACCTCGGCGCGTTCTTCTCGCCGCTGGTCTGCGGCACGTTGGGCCAGGTCGTCGGCTGGGACTGGGGCTTCGGCGCCGCGGGCGTCGGCATGATCCTGGGTCTGGTCATCTATCACTTCGGCAAGCACCTGCTCCCGCCGGACAGGATCACGAAGAAGGCGTCGGGGGCGGACGCCGCCGAGCAGGACATCACGCCTCAGGAATGGAAGGCCATCGGCGCTCTCGTGTTCCTCTGCATCGTCAACATCGTCTTCTGGGCCGTCTACGAGCAGCAGGGCAACACCCTCCAGCTCTGGGCCGACCAGAACACGCGCTGGACGTTCTTCGGCCACCTGCTCCCGTCGAGCTGGTACCAGTCCTTCAATCCGCTCTTCATCTTCCTGTTCGCCCCGTTCCTGGACAAGTTCTGGGGCTGGCAGAGCAAGAAGGGCAAGGAGCCGTCGAGCGTGACCAAGATGGGCATCGGCTGCGTTCTCCTGGGCGGCGCCTTCATCATCATGATCGCCGCCTCGAGGCTCATCGGCGCCAAGGAGCAGGGCAGCCTGCTTTGGCTGGTGACCACGACCTGGCTGTTCACGATGGGCGAGCTCTACCTGTCGCCGATCGGCCTCTCGCTCGTCACCAAGATCGCCCCGGCGCGCATGGTCTCCATGCTGATGGGCATGTGGTTCTTGTCGAGCTTCTTCGGCAACTACCTGTCGGGCTTCATCGGCGGCTTCTACGACTCGATGCCTAAGGAGGCGTTCTTCACCCTGCTGATGGCCCTCGGCGTCGGCGCGGGCTTCATCTTCTTCGCGGTGAACAAGCCCCTGCGCAAGGCGATCGGGCGCGAAGTCTAGAATCCAGACGCCGTCCATCGGCGGCATAAGAGTTATCCGCAAACTTGGCGCGCGCCAAGTTTCGGATAAGCTTCCCAGCGATCTCTAGATCAGCCCGAAGTCTTTCAGCGCCTTCTTGAGCGCCGGGCGCGCCGCGTCGGACAGCGGCGTCAGCGGCAGGCGCGGCTCCGGCCGGCACAGCCCCATCAGTCCGAGCGCGGCCTTCACCGGGATCGGGTTGGTCTCAATGAAGAGGGACTTCACGAGCGGGAACATCTTGAGGTGGAGCGCCGCGGCCTTCTTGTGGTCGCCCTTGAGGTAAAGCTCGACCAGCGACTGCGTCTCCTTGGGCGCGACGTTCGCGACGACCGACACCACGCCGCGCGCGCCGACGGACATCATCGGGATGGTCAGGCTGTCGTCGCCGGACATGACCGTGAACTTGGGGCCGCACAGCGCCAAAGTCTCCGAGGTCTGATCGAGATTGCCCGCGGCGTCCTTGACCGCGATGACGTTCGGGCAGTCCTTGGCGACGCGGGCGATGGTGGCCGGCGTCACGTTGACGGCCGTGCGCCCCGGGATGTTGTAGAGCATGATCGGCACGTGCGACTCGCGCGCGACGGCTTTGAAGTGCTGGTAGATCCCTTCCTGCGTGGGCTTGTTGTAGTACGGCGCGAGCACGAGCAGGGCGTCCGCGCCCATGCTCTCCGCCTCGCGCGCGAGCTCGACCGCCTTCCACGTCGCGTTGGCGCCGACCCCCGCCATCACGGGCACGTCGCCGCGCGACTCCTCGAGGGCGATCTGGAGCGCGCGGCGGAACTCCTCGTGCGTGAGCGTCGCGGCCTCGCCCGTCGAGCCGCAGGGCACGAGCCCCGTCGTGCCGGCCTTGATCTGCCGGCGGATCAGCGCGCGGTAGGCCTCCTCGTCGATGCGGCCTTCGGAGTCGAACGGCGTGATCAGCGCGACATAGGAGCCTTCGAACTTCACAGGTTCACCTCGCCATGGAACGTCGTCTCGCCCGGCCCCTCGAGCCAAGTGCCGCCGTCCGAGAAGGCGACGTGAAGCTCGTCGCCGCCGCGCACGCGGACCGTCACGCGGTCGCCGGCCCTGCCGAGCGCGCGGACCACGGCCGCCGCGGCGACCACGCCCGTGCCGCAGGCGAGCGTCTCGTCCTCGACGCCGCGCTCGTAGGTGCGCAGATGGACGACCCCCTTCTTGAGCGAGACGAAGTCGACGTTCGCCCCCGCGCGCCCGAAGGCCTTGTGAGACCGGAAGAAGCGCCCGAGCGCCTTGACGTCGACGCGTTCCACGTCGGGAACGAGAATGACGGCGTGCGGCACGCCCGTGTCGATGAAATGCGCCGCGAAGGCGCGGTTGCGAGCTCCCAGGCGAAGCCCGAGCTTGAGGCCTTTCGGCTGGGGCATCTTCACCGACGCCCGGCCTTCGCCGGTCACGCTCGCCTCGAGCGGCCCTCCGCTGGTGTCCAGCGTGAAGCGCTTGCCCTTGGCGCGGCCGTTGGCCGCGATCCAGAGGGCCCCGCAGCGCGAGCCGTTGCCGCAGAAAGCCGCCGAGCCGTCGGCGTTCCAGTAGTCGAGCCTCGGCCGGCCCCCGCGGCGGGAGACGACGAGCAGGCCGTCCGCTCCGATCCCGCGCCTGCGGTCGCACAGGCGGCGAGCGAGGGCAGGTCCCGAGCGTCCGCCCGGCAGGCCGTCGAGCAGGACGAAGTCGTTGCCCGCGCCCGACATCTTGAAGAAGGGGACTCTCACTTGGACTTCTCGCTCGCCGCCATCAGGGCCTTCGCGGCCTGCTCGGCGAAGGGATCGCCGGCTTCCGGCGTCCGAACCGCGGCCAAGGCCTTCCGCGCGCCGGCCGCGTCGCCTTTCGCGAGGAGCACGCGCGCGCGCACCCACAGCGCCGCGGCGTCGTCCGGAGAGGAGGCGAGAAGCGCGGACGCCTCGGCGCCCGCCTCGGCCATGCGGCCGGCCTCGAGCAAGTCGAGCGCCTTGGCCCGGCGAACCCCGTCGCCGGCGCCGAGTGCAAGCGCCTCGTCGAGCTGCTCGATCGCCCCGGCGAGATCGCCCGTCGCCCGGCGGGAGAAAGAGAGGAGGACGTGCGCGTCGGCGTTCTTCGGGTCGAGGTCGACCGCCTTGCGCAGCGCGAGCTCGGCGGTCGCGGTCTCGTGCAGGGCCAGCAGGACCTCGGCGTAGTCCCTCCAGACGTCCGCGCGCTTGCTCAGCACGTCGACTTCCAGCGCGATCTCGTAGTGGTCCGCCGCGCGGTCGAGGAAGCCGAAGCGGTGGTCGATCTCGGCGAGGCCGAGATGCGCGCCCCAGTGCCGCGGTTCGTACTTGAGCGCCGTCTGGAACAGCGGCTTGGCCTGCTCGTCGAGGCCGTTTTGGTGCAGCAAGGTCGCCAGACGCGTGAGCAAGTCCACGTTCTTCGGGAAGAGGCTGACGCCGATCTGATAGTCGCCGAGGGCTTCGGAGAGCCGCCCGAGCGCGAGGTGGTTGTCGCCGAGCAGCACGTAGGCCTGGCGCAGGTCCGTGCCGCGCAAGGTCTGGATGTACTCGGGCGTCAGCGCGGCGAGGACCTCCTGGTGCTTTCCCTCGTCGTTGAGCTGCTGGACCGGGCGGATCTTGCCGTCGGAGGGCTCGCCGAACGGCCGCCAGGCCCGCGCCGGCGCGGCGGCGAGCGCGAGGACGGCGGCCAGCACCAAAGCGGAGCGCTTCACCGGCCCCTCCCGGCGGTCGTCGCGGGCGCCCAGTCGGCGGCCAGCAGAGGGATGGAGGCCAGGATCAGGCTCTCCTCGGCGCCGTCGAGGCGCTTGGCGGCCGCGACGACGCCTTTCTCCATAGCCTCGGGGATGCGGTGGTCCTCGAACATGCCGATGTCGCCGACCGGGGGCTCGATCAGGTAGTTCGTCTGCTTGCGCTGCTCGCGCGACAGGTAGGAGCCGCGGATGTCGATGACCTGCTCGAGCGAGTCGAGCACGCTCTTGGGGCGCACCGCGGTGTAGTCGTTCTCGGTCACGCTCGCGATCGTCCACTGCGCGCCGAGCAGGCGCGCGGCGTCGACGGGGATGTAGTCCACGACCCCGCCGTCGACGAGGTAGCGGTGGCGGTACTCGAGCGGCTGGAAGATGCCGGGCAGGTTCATGCTCGCGCGGACCGCCGACGCCACGTCGCCGTCGCGAAAGATGATCGCCTCGCCGGTGTAGACGTCCATCGACACGCACGCGAAGGGCTTCTTCATCTGGTCGAAGCGGAGGCCGTGGAGCCAGCCGCGGACCTGCTGCTCCGTCTTCTCGGACGAGAGGAGGCTGTCGAAGAGCACGAGCGAGATCAGGCGCCGGCCCGACAGGTCGTTGCCGCTGTTGACCTTGACCTGCGACGCGATGGACCAGAGCTGGTCGACGGTGAGCCCGCCCGCGTACAGCGAGCCGATGACTGAGCCCATCGACGTCCCCGCGACCACGTCGATCGGGAATCCGGCGTTGTCGAGGACCTTGATCACGCCGACGTGCGCCGTGGCGCGCAGGGAGCCCGCGGAGAGCACGAGCCCGACCTTGGGCCGCCGTCCGGGCGCCGCGAGGCGCACCTCGCGCCAGAGATGGTCGCGCAGAAGCGCGGTCGCGGACAAGTCGGGAGCGGCGGCGGCGGCCGTCGCCGCGGCGAGAGCGAGCAGGAGGAGAAGGGCGCGGCGCGTCAAGGAGCGAGCCCCTGGCCGACGGCGCGGTCGAGCCGCGCCCGGGCCAGGAGATGCTCGGTCACGGCGGCGAAGTAAGCCAGGCGCAGGTCGAGGATGCTCTGCTGGGCGCGGATGCGCGCGAGCGCGGAGCCCGCCTTGCCCGACGCCGCGTCGTAAAGGCCCTGGATGCGCTGCCACTGCTTCTCGCGGCGCGGATACTCTTCCTGCCAATAGCGCAGGCTCTCGGCGGCCTGGCGCACTTGGAGGCGCACCTGATCCTGCAGGTCGGAGCGGGCGAGCTGGCCCTGGCGCTGCTCGGCGCGCTTCTGCTTGAGCTGGCTCCAGAGATCGTAGGTCAAAGGGATCTTGATGCCGACCGTCAGGTCCCAGTTGTTCTTGTTGAGCGGGAAATCCTGCGCCGTCAGCTCGTAGTCGCCGCCGACGGAGACGGTCGGATAGCGGCGGCCGTTGGCCAGGCTCACGCCGATGGCGTCGATCTGCGCCTTGTAGGTCTGCGACTGGAGATCGGGCCGGAGCTCCATCGCCCGGAGCACCTCGCGCTCCACCTCGATGCTCTGCGCGCTCGTGGCGAGGCTGCCCGTCACGCGGAAGGGCGTGTCGAGCTCCAGGTTCAACGCCTTGCGGAAGGCGAGCCGGGTCGACTCGAGCTCGTGCGACGTCTCGGAGGCGGCCGCGCGCGCGGCCGCGAGGGCGCTCTCCGCCTCCACGGCGTCCCACGCGGACAAGCCGCCCTCGGAGGCGAAGCGCTCGATGGTCAGGAGGTTCTTGTCGACGGCCGCGGCGCGCTCCTGCGCCAGCAGCAGGCGGTAGTACGCCTCCTTGACCTGCAGGATCACGTCCATCTTGACGGAGTCGCGCTGGGCCACGGCCTGCTTCTGCGCGGCGAGCGCGAGGCGGTATGTGTTCAGCGTGCGGCCGCCCTCGTACAGCGGCAGATTGAAGTAGCCTCGCGTGGAGTAGATGTTCTCGTCCGCGCTGGGGAAGAGCAGGATGTTGTGGTAGGTCTCGGGAAGGGCGAACGGGTAGATCGCGTTGTACTTGGACGCGCTGGCCTGGAAGCCGACCTCGGGCAGGAAGCGCAGCTGGGACTCGGTCACGCGCGACCCGGCGATGATGACGTCCTGCTCGGCCGACTGCAGCTTCGGGTCGTTGCGGACCAGGCGAAGGGCGTCGTCGAGCGAGTAGACCCGCTCGGGCGAGCCGCTCTCGGATTGGTTGGACGCCTGGGCGCGGGCGCTCGCCGCGCCAAGCGCGAGGACGAGCGGCACGGCCAGCAGCAGTCCCTTCAAGAGAACACCGGCGTCAGACCTTGAACGACTTCGTCAGGTGCGCCAGCTCGAGCTTGATGTCCTTGAGCTCGCGCCGCGCGGCCTCCGCGTCGTCCGGGAGCTTCTTCGACACGTCGTCGACGCGCTCGGACAGGCGCAGGGCGAGGTTGCGGTCCTTCTGCACGAGCGCCTGGAGGCCGGAGACCATCCCGTTGAACTCCTCCTGGAGCTCCATGAGCTCGTCTCCCGTGCGCAGGGAGACGCGGTGCGTCAGGTCCCCGCCGCCGACCGACTGCGCGCTCTTCTCGAAGCGGTAGATCGGGCCGGCGAAGCGGTGCGACACGTACAGCGAGATCAGCAGCATGAGGCCCAGGTACAGCACCGACTTGAGCAGGAGCACGGAGTTGAACTGGGCCACGTGGTCGCTGGCCGACGGGCACTCGGTCAGCAGCACTCGGGCCAGCGTGTAGTAGATGTCCCCGCCGACGATCATCGACGCGACGAGCACGCTCAAGAACACCATCGCGATGTACTTGAGCTGCAGCGATCGCTTGACGAGGACCGTCTTGCGCTGGAACTTCTGGGTCGGCGGGTTGGTCATTTCTCTTTAGTAGAGCAGGTCGTCCGAGAACTTGAGCCAGTCCTTGGTCACGACCTTGAGCTCGGCGGTCGCCGCCTCGAGGCTGACGGGCACGATGTCCTGGCCGCGCTGGGCCACCATGTGCCCGAATTTTCCCTCGTGCACGAGCTCGGCGGCCTTGACGCCGACGCGCGTGCCGAGGATGCGGTCGAACATCGTGGGAGGGCCGCCGCGCTGCATGTGGCCGATGACGGCCGAGCGCGTCTCGATCTTGGTCTCGGCCTCGATGATCTTGGTCAGGCGCTCGGCGACTCCGCGGTCCTTGAGGATCATGTGGCCGAACTCGTCGAGGTGCTCCTCCTTCTTCTCGCCGGGGATGTCCACGGCCTCGGAGGCGACGACGAGGGCGACCTTCTTCTTGGCGTGCGCGGCCTTGAGCTTGGCGACCATGTCCTTGACGTCGACCGGGCGCTCCGGGACGCACAGGTAGTCGGCGCCGGCGCCGATGGCCGTGTAGAGCGCCACCCACCCGGCGTGGCGGCCCATGACCTCGAGCACCATGATGCGGCGGTGCGAGCGGCCGGTGTCGACCAAGCGCTCGGCGGCCTCCATGGCCAGCGTGGCGGCGGTGTCGAAGCCGAAGGTGAAGTCGGTCGCGTTGAGGTCGTTGTCCATCGTCTTGGGGACGCCGACGACGTTGGCCTTGTGCTCCTTGAAGAGCTTGGCCGCGACGCCGAGCGTGTCCTCGCCGCCGAGGGCGACGAGCGCGTGGAGGTCGAGCTTCTTGAAGGTCTCGAGGACCTTGGGGACGCCGCCCTCCTTCTTGTAGGGGTTGGTGCGGGACGTGCCCAAAATGGTGCCGCCCTTGCCGACGATCTCGCGCACGTCGTCGGTGGTCAGGGGCTTGGCATCGGCGTTGATCATGCCCTTCCAGCCTTCCTGGATGCCCACGCACTCGTAGCCGAGCTTGGCGGCCTTGAGGACGACGCCGCGGATGGCGGGATTGAGCCCGGGGCAGTCTCCGCCGCCGGTGAGGATCGCGATGCGCTTGGCCATATCTTTGCTCCGTGCGAGCCGCCGGGACCCTTCGGGCCCGGCGCAAAAGTGCTAAGGAAATTACCTTAACTTTTAGAAACTATTGCTGTATTTCAGCTGGACGATCCGCTCGGGCCCTTTCGGCGCCCCGTCGGAGTAGAAGCCGCCGGCGCCGATGGCGCGGACGGCGAAGTCGACGTGGAAATTGGGGGTCAGGAAGAAGCGCATGCCGGCGTTGAAGCGGCTGTCGCTCCAGTTGGCGATGTTGTCCCACTCGACGAGCAGCTCGGCCTTGTCGCGGATGTTCAGCGTGATGGGCAGGCAGCCGAAGATGGCGTTCGAGTTGAAGTCGGAGATGTTGAACGACGGATGGAACTCGAAGCCCGGGATGCCGAGCTCCTTGGTGCCGACGAAGTAGAAGCCGCGCTGGCGCTGGTTGAAGCGGCGGTCGCCGGAGTTGTAGCGGTAGCCCTGGCCGTCGTAGCCCATGGCCATCGAGGGCAGGGTCTGGTCGCCCTCGAAGAAGCGCCACTTGACCTGGGCCGTCGGCGCGCGCATGCGCACGCTCTTCTCGTCGCCGATGAAGCCGTCGACGGCGGCGGAGGCGCCGAGGTTGACGCCGGGATAGACGCCGAAGGAGAGGTACTCGAGGATGCCGCCGGCCGAGTAGAAGCGGGAGCGCGTCGAGTAGGCGTGGTCGTCGAGGATGGCCGAGGTCGGCGCGTCGATGATGTCGGAGTCGGGCGACTGGACCGAGCTGTCCGAGGACGCGGGGGCGGCGTGCTTGGCGCGGATCTTCGGCGTGGAGACGGTCGCGCTCTCGTCGGCGCGCGCGGCGCCGGCCATGAGCGCGGCCAGCGCGGCGGCGAGCAGGACTTTGCTGGCCATCCTAAAGGGGCTTCGCCAGGATGGCGGCGAGGCGCTCGTGGAGCTTGGCCATCTCGAAGGGCTTCTGCAGGACTTCCATCGCGCCGCTCATGAGGGCGATGCCCTTCTCCTTCACGGTGTCGCGGCTGGTCATGATCACGATGCGGGGGGCCTTGGCGCCGAGCTTGTTGGTCAGCTCGTAGGCGACGTGGTAGCCGTCGATGTAGGGCATCATGACGTCGAGGAGGACGAGGTCGAGCGTCTCGGTCATCGCCATCTGCAGCGCGTCCTTGCCGTTGGCGGCGACCAAGACCTCGTAGCCCTGGAAGCCGAGGTCCATCTTCAGCAGGTCCAGAAGGTCCGGGTCGTCGTCCGCAACGAGGATTCGCTTTTGATCCGCCATCATTTCACCCCAAAATGAGAGTGCCCGAATTCTAGCAGAAAAAAAGCCCTATTGAGGAAACGTGACCGCGAGGGGAACGTCGGCTCAGGGCTTGAGGTGGTCGAGGCGGGCACGGACGTCGTCCTGGGTCGAGGAGGCGTCGTCCAGAGCCTTCTTGGCGACGTCGGGGGTCCCGGCGGCCTCGTTCTTGGCGGAGTCGAAGGCCGCCTGGGCGCGCTCGAAGGCGGCGGAGCGCGACCGGTAGTCGTCGGCCCGGTTGCTCGCGCGGTCCGCGGCGGAAAACAGCTGGCCGGTGATGTCGCGGGGAACGGAAATCTTCTGCCCGGCGCGGGTCCGGTTGGGGCCCTGGGGCTCCTGCCCGAGCAGGCCGGTGGCGGCCTTGGCCTCGTTCACGGGCGGAGGAAGGGCCCCGTCGAGGCGGACCACCTCGGAATCGGCCGCGGTCAGCTCGGCGTTGGAGGCTTGGGCGCGCTTCTGCGCGAGCTCCATCTCGGAGACCGCCGTCGTCATGGCGGCTGCGCCGGCTTCCGCGCGGGTCAGGGAGGCGTCGGCGGCCGCCAGCGAGGCGGCTGAGTTGCTCAGGGCGGATTTCAGGCGGGCCTTATCGGCGTTCGAGTCGGGCAGAGCGTTGACTCGTCCCAAGAGATCGTCGTGGTCCTTCGAGAGGGACTTCCAGCGCTCGCGCTGGGCGGCGGCGGCGCCGCCGAGGTCCTTGGTCGCGGCGGCGGGCGCGGGGGCGCCGTGGCCGGCGAGCTCGGAGGCCATCTCGGCGGCGCGCTTGAAGGCTCCTGTCTCCAGGCTCTTGGCGGCGTTCGAGGCGAGATCGGCTTGAACTACGCTCTGGTCGAGGTCGGCGGAGATCTCGGCGGAGCGTTCCGGGACGAGCGGGACGGCGGCGGCGCGGGCGGCGGCGTCGTTGGCGGAGATCGCGGCTTGCCTGAGGGCGGTGCGGTCTTGGTCGGGATCGTATTTGGCGGCGAGAGCCGGAAGCGCGACGACGAGTAGCGCGAGCAAGAGTTTTTTCATGAGGTCACCCGCGAAATTTTACTTGCTCCGGAGTAAGTTCGGCGCCAAGAACTCGCTCCGGAGCGAGTCGATTTTTAAGCAGCCGGCCCGCGCTTCTCGAATCGGCGCGGCGCGATGGCCGCGGGAGCGTTGGAGGCGTCGATGCGCCAGCAATGCGGCCCGAGGATTCCCTCGACGGCCTCGAACAGCGGCGCGTTGAGAGCCACGCGCTGCTCGATGTCGAGGAACGCGGTGCCCTCGGAGGACTCCTGCTCGAGCACGACGGCGCAGGAGCCGCGGTGCGTCTCCAGGACGTCGCGCAAGGCCTCGAGCTTCTCGACGCCGACGGTCGCGTCGCACTTGAGGCGCAGGCGCTTGGCGAAGCGGGTGACGGCCATGTCGAGCGGCGTGATCTCGTCGACCATGAGCTCGCCGGCGGCGCCCTGCGCGGCCTCCTCGCCGGGTTCGCCGCGGAAGGACAGGCGTCCGGTCGCGGCGACGAACGCGCCGATCTTGGCGATGTTCTGCAGGCCCGAGGCGTACACGCGCGGGAAGCACAGCAAGGTCATCTCGCCGGTGAGGTCTTCGAGAGTCACGATGACCCACGGCTCGCCGGTCTTCTTCGAGATCATCTTGCGCATCTTGCTGATCATGCCGGAGACGCGCACGGGCACGGTCACGGCGGGGGTGCACTGGGAGATCTCGTGCGTGGCGGAGGCTTTCAGCTGGGCTTTGACGGCCATCAGCGGGTGACCTGAAAAATAAAAACCCAATACTTCCCTTTCGTAGGCGAGGGTGTCGTGCTCGGACAAGGGCTTGAAATTCGCATCCGCGGCGGCCGTCGCGGGACGAGGCGCCGCCGGCGCGGCGCCAAAGAGCAGGCCTTGCCCTTTGTCGAGATCGGCTTTGATCTTCTGGGAACGGCCGACGACCTCGTCGATCGACGACAACAAACGCGCCCGCGCTGCGGCAGCGGGCTCGCCCGCGCGGAGGCCGTCCATGGCGCCGGCCTTGATCAACGACTCAACGGCTTTTTTGTTGATAGCGTGGAGATCCACCCGCGAGCAAAAATCTTCCAGCGAGACGAACGGCTTCTCGGCGGCGGCAGTGACAATACTATCAGCCGCTCCCGAGCCGACATTTTTAATCGCCAACAACCCGAAGCGGATCTGATCGTCTTGGATGTCGAACTTCGCGAGAGATTTGTTCACGTCGGGGGGCATGATCTTGATGCCCATCCGGCGCGCCTCGTCGAGATAGGTGACGAGCTTGTTCTCTTTATCCTCGGCCCCGATGGCCGAGTGCCCGATCTCCGACGTGAGCACGGCCGTCATGAACTCGATCGGATAGTTCGCCTTGAGATACGCCGTTTGATAAGCGACCAATCCGTACGCGACAGAGTGGGATTTATTGAAGCCGTACCCGCCGAACTTCACCATCATGTCGTAGATCTTGTTGGCGGTCTTCGGGCTCGTTTTATTAGCGGCCGCGCCCTTCACGAACTTCTCGCGCATCTTCTCCAGGTCCTCGTGGATCTTCTTGCCCATGGCCTTGCGCAGGCCGTCGGCTTCTCCGGGCGTGAACCCCGCGAGCTTCTTCGAGATCTCCATGACCTGCTCCTGGAACACCATGCAGCCGTAAGTGTCCTTCAGGATGCCCTCGAGCAGGGGATGGTCGTACTTCACCTCTTCCTTGCCGTGCTTGCGGTCGACGAACATGTCGAGCATGCCGGACTGCATGGGGCCGGGGCGGAACAAGGCGATCAGCGAGACGATGTCGTCGAAAACGGTGGGCTTGATTCTAAAAAGGAGATCGCGGATTCCCTGGCTATCCAGCTGGAACACGGCCAACGCTTTCGCCGAGCGCAGCATCTCGTACGTCTTGGGATCGTCCATCGGCAGGGCATCGATGTCGAAATTCGGATCGCGGCGCTTCTTCACGAACGCGACGGCGTCGTCGATGATCGAGAGCGTCCTGAGACCCAGGAAGTCGACTTTCAGCAGACCCAGCTTCGGGCACCAGTCGCCGTCGTATTGGGTCGTGACCACGTCCGACTTCGCGCCCTTGGCCAGCGGGGTGTAGCGCACCACGGGCTCCTTCGTGATGAGCGTGCCGGCCGCGTGAACGCCGGTGTGCCTCTTGAGCCCCTCTAACTTTAACGAAAGATCGAGCAGTTTCTTGACCTGAGGATCCTTCGCGAACTCCTGCAGTTCCGGCGTCTGCATCGCCTCGTGCAGATGAACGTTGGGCCCGGTCGGGATCTTTTTAGCGATCTCGTCGATCTGCATCAGCGGCATGTCGAGCACGCGCCCCACGTCGCGGATGACGAGCTTGGCGCCGAGCGAGCCGAAGGTGATGATCTGGGCGACGCAGTCCTCGCCGTACTTCTGGCGCACGTACTGGATGACGCGGTCGCGGCCGGTGTCGGCGAAGTCGATGTCCAAGTCGGGCATGGACTTGCGGTCGGGGTTCAGGAAGCGCTCGAAGAGGAGCTTGTGCGTGATCGGGTCGGCGTTGGTGATGCGGAGCGTGTAGGCGACGAGCGCTCCGGCGCCGGAGCCGCGGCCGGGGCCGACGGGCACGCCGATGGAGCGGGCGTGCTTGATGAAGTCCCAGACGATCAAGAAGTAGCCGGAGAAGCCCATCCTTTTGATGACGCCGAGCTCGAAGTCGAGGCGGTCCGTGTACTCCGGCGGGATTCCGGTCGGGAGGCGCTCCTTGAGGCCCTCGAGGCAGAGGTGGCGCAGGTAGCTGTCCTGGTCGTAGCCCTCGGGGACCTTGAACTCGGGCAGGAGCATCTGGTCCATGGGGATCTTGAGATTGCACATCTCGGCGACCTTGAGGGTGCTCTCCAGGGACTGCGGGGCGAAGGAGAACAGCTTGTGCATCTCCTCCGGTGACTTGATGTAGAACTCGTTGGACTCGAACTTGAGGCGCTCGGTGTCGACGAGCTTTCGTCCCGTCGCGATGCAGACGCGCGCGTCGTGGGCGTCGTGGTCGTGTTTGACGGCGTAGTGGCAGTCGTTGGTGGCGACGAGCGGGATGCCGGTGCGCTTGTTCAGGTCGAGGAGGGCTTGGGTGACCTGTCGCTGCTTCTCGAGGCCGTGGTCCATGATCTCGAGGTAGTAGCTGTCGGGTTCTAGATTATCTCGGAACCAAGTGACGAGCTTTTCTGACTGACCGAGATCGCCGGACAGGATCTGCTGGTTGAGCTCGGACTTGAGACAGCCGGACAGGACCACGAGCCCCTTGGAGTGCTTTGCCAACAGCTCTTTGTCGATCCGGGGGTCGTAGTAATAACCTTCCTTGAACGCGATGGAGCAGAGCTCCATCAAGTTTTGATAACCCTCGAAGTTCTTGGCGAGGACGGTGAGGTGGCAGTTCTCTTTTTGGGAATGCCCTCGATCAAAGCGAGTTCCTTTAGAAATGTACATCTCGCAGCCGATGATGGCCTTGAGTCCGACGGACTTGGCGGCGGAGTAGAACTCGACGGCGCCGTACATGTTGCCGTGGTCGGTGACCGCGAAGCCCTTGGCTCCGGAGGCGGCGAGATCCTTGATCGCCTGCGACGGGCCGCCCTTGGCGTCGGTGAGGCGGATGACGCCGTCCATGAGCGAGTACTCGGAGTGGTTGTGGAGGTGGACGAACTCGGGTTTGGACATTGGGTGGCTGCCGACGGTAGCGGACGAGGTCCTATTATACGAACTACGGAGTCATGCGGCCCTTAGATGTACCTTGCGCGGGTCAAGTCTGAACCAAGTTGCTCCCGAAATTTGGCGGCAGATGATAGCGCATCATCCATCTCCACCGACGAATGGGCTCCGCACCAAACTTCCAGAATCGCAGACATTGATCAAAGTACTTAAGGACAGCATCGGATTCGCCGGCGAAAAGTAGACCACGAGCAAGGGTCATGTCCGGCCCGAAACTATTCAATACAGGGGATCCCGGTGTCGCTCCTGCCAAGAGAAGCTCTTGGCACGGGGAAGCGTCTATCTGCCTGTCGATTAGAATTCAATTTGATCTTCGCGGCGTTTAATTCTACGGCCCAATCACGGGTGTTAGAGTACAGAGCAATGAGGTCTAAATCATAAACTTGAATGATCACGATGGTCGCAGTTGTCGTTAGCCCGATCAAAAGTGCCGCTGCGATTTTCTTAACCTTCAGGTTTTTATTATTCATCGGCTGCGTGGCTGGCGTTAGGCGGCTCTTTCCTGGGAAATCCTATTTGATCCGACGCTTTGGCCTAAACCGCATTGTAGAGGGAAAATCGTGCGCTTGCCAGCCACAGTCCGAATTTTCGTCAGTGCGCGTTTTGCTTCCAGAGTTCGTTGCACAGGGCGGAATATTCGTCGCTAGGGCTCTTGCCCGAGACGCGGCGCCATGACTCCTCGCCTTTCCCTTTCGCGTAGCTGTCGAGAACTTTACGAAGTGCCGGAGCTCCAGTCTCCGGCGGCCCCACGAGCCGCTCGACGAGCATCAGCGCGAGCACGTAGTGAAAGAACGAATCCTCAGGCCGGTAAAAGGACTCGTGCTCCTGAAGCTCGGCGAAATCCGGCGGCTGCGGCCTCTTGGCGACCTCCCGCGCGAGTTGCGTCCGGCGCAGGGCGAGCATGTCGGTATCGTACATCGACGCGACATAGTCGGCCATCCCCTCGTCCATCCACGGCGGAACGTTGATGCGCCGATCGAACTCGTCGCGCCCATAGCCCTGGATCCATGCGTGCATGAGCTCATGCAGGACCACCGCGACGGGCAAGCGGCCTTTGCGATCGACCGCGTTCTTCTCGGTCATCACCGCCAGGCCCGGCACGCCGGTCCCGTGCGGATGCCCGGATTTGAAGACCGCCCCGAAGAATTCCTCGAAGACCGCGTTGTCGGAGTAGAGAAACAGCCGCGTGAAGGGCGGGTCCGCGCCGAACACGCGGCGTCCGATGCGGACGAACTCCGGCGCGGCGGAGACGACGGAGTCCACCCATTCGGACCGCTTGTCGAAGCCCACGCGCAAGGACGACTCGGGGACGTCGTCGATCTTGGCGAACTCCGGCGCGAGACGCCGGTATTCCGCGATCTGCGAGAGCAATTCGTCCGGAGACTTGCGCCAGGACGCCGTCGGATAGAAGTTGCCGTCTTTCGCGCGCTTGAGCAGCGGCTCCGCGGCGTCGCGGTCGTTGAGGCCAAGGGCGCAAAGGCCGCCGAGATAGCTCGCGCGGGGCGGGATGCCCTCCGCGGAGGCTTCGCGCGCGCACTCGCGCAGGCGCCCCTCTTTCAGATCGGCTTCGAGCTTATCGACGAGCCCGGCCGCGGCGCAGAACGACGGAACGAGAAGCGCGCCGAGGAGGAGGGGCGGGAAAGGTGTCCTGACGGCCACGCTTCGGAGTGTAGGGGGAAAACGCGGCCTTCGCCAGCGGCTTAAGCGTCGACGAACTGAATCTGAAGTTTCTTTCCGAGGCCCTGTGCGATCTTGTTCAGACTTTGGAGCGTATGTCCCTTGTAGTTCAGCGACTCAAGTCGTGCCAGTCCCTGCTGCGTGAGGCCGACCTTCTTGGCGAGCTGCGCTTGAGTCAGTCCCAATTTCCTGCGGAGCGTGATGAGCCGGTAGGAGACCTCGAGAAAGGGATCCTCGTCCGGCTCTTCCATGGCCTTGCGGAAAGAGGGATTCTTGAGAGACTTCTTCATCCACTCGTCGAAAGTCGTCAGCTTCATTTTCTTCATAGCTCATACTCTCCAAGTGCGAGTCGAGTCTCAAAGTCTTTCTTGTAGCGCAGAGCCCTCTCAATCTCTGCAGGCGGAACGCTGTCCGTCTTCTTCGTAAACGCGTGAGTGATCACGATAAGATCTCTGATGAAAAAGAAGTAAAGCGCCCGGTATGAGTTGCCGCCGAAGCCGACGCGCAGCTCCCGGATGTCGTCACGAAGTATGTCGGCGTAAGGCCTCTTGAGATTCGGGCCATATTCTTCAAGCGCCGTCACTAACTTGCCGAACTTGGTCCGGACTTTTTCGTTGTGCCCCTCTAGGAAGATCTGAAAAGGGCATTCATCCCGCGGCGTTCTGTAGAAGGCGATCCGGTACATCCTGCGACCTCCTAAGTATACAACAAATTTGGTGTTTAGTCAAGGCACCTACCTTCCCAGCGCCCCCTAGGTATACGATCTCAGGCTTGA
>DATNGC010000003.1:0-12344 GCA_035606075.1 Elusimicrobiota bacterium | reverse complement strand
GAGCAGCGTTGGCCACCCGGGATTGATCAACGTCAGCGGCGGGCACCCCGGGGACGTCAGCAGGCAGTATCGCCCCGTCGTCAAGGCGCGCGCGCCGATGAAGTAGAGCAGGTCGTCCTGCTGCCGCCCGAAGTATTGCGCGGGGGCGAAGCTGAGCACGAGCAGGGCGCACGCGGCGAGCGCGAAGGCCGAACGCGGAGGGAGCGGGATTCGCTGGGCGCTCAAAAAATGGCGGAAAGGCAGGGATTCGAACCCTGGAGGGCTGTTAACCCTACACGATTTCCAGTCGTGCGCCTTCGACCGCTCGGCCACCTTTCCTTCAACAGCGATTATAACGTATTTCCGGCCGCGCGCGGCGATGACGCCGATTTGAAGACGGCTTTGCGCTGATTTGAACGGGATTTTCGCCGCGGGGGCTACTCTCCGGGGAGGAAGGGAGGGACCACCACCATGGCTCAAGAAGCCGCACGCAAGCGAACCCGGACGGCGACGCACGCGCGGAAGACGGTCGCGATCCGTCTCACCGCCCACGGTCCCGCCAAAGGCGTCGGCCCCGCGCTCAACTGGCGGCACGCGATGAGCCATCGCACGCGGGTGATGTTCCGCCGCTTCTTCGTCGCGGCCGCCGTGAGCGCGCCGCTGGCCGTTCCCGCGAAGGCGCGCGCGCAGGAGGCTCTTCGCCCGGTGCGCGAGGTCACCATCCAATCCGCCGCCCAGCGCGATCTCGACCGCCTTCTCGTGCGGATCAAGAAGAACAAGAACCTCGTCGAGGCCGGGGCGAAGGCGCGCCGGCTCTCCGCCGACGAGGCGGCCCAGCTGCGCAGGGACCTGGCCTCCGTCGAGAAGCGGGCGCGCGCGCTGACCCGCAAGAGCCGCTCCCGCATGGAGCGCGGCCTGCGCTCGCTCGACATGGAGCTCGACGAGATCGGTCAAAAAATCCGCACATAGGCGGGCTGTCCAGCCCGCGCCTCAGTTGCTATGATCGTCCGCGGAAGGATCTCGCGGAGGTCTCATGCAGCTGGGGATGATCGGTCTCGGCCGGATGGGGGGAAATCTCGTCCGGCGTCTCGTCCGGGCGGGGCACCAGTGCGTCGTCTACGACCGCTCCGGCTCCGGCAAGGCGCTGGCCGGCCCCGGCGTGACGGTCGCCGCCTCTCTCGAGGACTTCGCGGCGAAGCTGACCAAGCCGCGCGCGGCCTGGATCATGGTGCCAGCCGCCGGCGTCGAAGGCGTCGTCGGCGCGCTCGGAGGTCTCTTCGAGAAGGACGACGTGATCATCGACGGCGGCAACAGCTACTACATCGACGACATCAAGCGCGCCGCGCAGCTCAAGCCGCGCGGGATCCATTTCCTGGACATCGGCACCAGCGGCGGCGTCTTCGGGCTCGAGCGCGGCTACTGCCTGATGATCGGAGGCGAGGCCGAGGTCGTCCAGCGGCTGACGCCTCTCTTTCAGAGCATCGCGCCCGGCCTCGCGGCCGCGCCTCGCACGCCGGGCCGGACGGGCGCTCCCGCGCAGGCCGAGCAGGGCTACCTCCATTGCGGGCCGACGGGCGCGGGGCACTTCGTGAAGATGGTCCACAACGGCATCGAGTACGGCCTCATGGCGGCCTACGCCGAGGGCCTCAATATCCTCAAGAACGCCGACGCGGGCCTGCGGCCGCGCGGCGCGGCGGACGCCGAGACGACGCCGCTGCGCGAGCCGGAGCGCTACCGGTACAAGCTCGACATCGGCGCGGTCGCGGAGGTCTGGCGGCGCGGCAGCGTGGTGTCCTCCTGGCTGCTCGACCTGACGGCGCAGTCGCTCGCGGAGGACGCGGAGCTCGCGGGCTTCTCGGGCCGCGTGTCGGACTCCGGCGAGGGACGCTGGACGGCTCTCGCGGCGGTCGACGAGGGCGTGCCCGCGCCGGTGCTCAGCGCCGCGCTGTTCGCGCGCTTCGCCTCGCGGGGGAACTCGGGCTACGCCGACCGCCTGCTGTCGGCGATGCGAAAGCAGTTCGGCGGACACGATGAGCGAAAATAGCGCCCACGCCGACGCCCTCGTCTGCTTCGGCATGACGGGCGATCTCGCCCACAAGAAGATCTTTCCCGCGCTGTACGCGATGGCCAAGCGCGGCGCGCTGAAGGTCCCCATCATCGGCGTGGCATCCTCGCCGTGGACCGTCGAGACCCTGCGCGACCGCGCCAAGGACGGCATCGAGAAGTCGGGCGGTATCGACGACCCGCGGGCGCTCGAGCATCTGCTCTCGTCGCTGCGCTACGTGAGGGGCGACTACAAGGCCCCGGGGACGTTCGAGGCCTTGAAGAAGGCTTTGGCCGGCGCGAAGCGCCCCGTCTTCTATCTGGCCATCCCGCCCTTCCTCTTCGAGGCGGTCATCAAGGGCCTGGCCGCCGCCGGACTGGCCGGCGGCGGCGCCCGGGTCGTCGTCGAGAAGCCGTTCGGCCGCGACCTGGCCTCGGCGCGCGAGCTGAACGCGGTCGCGCACGCGGTCTTCCCCGAGGACGCGATCTTCCGCATCGACCATTACCTCGGCAAGGAGGCGATCGAGAACATCCTGTACTTCCGCTTCGCCAACTCGTTCCTGGAGCCGATCTGGAACCGGCATCACGTCGCGAGCGTGCAGGTCACGCTCGCCGAGGACTTCGGCGTCGAGGGCCGCGGCGCGTTCTACGAGACGGCCGGCTGCCTGCGCGACGTCGTGCAGAACCACCTGTTCCAGATCGTCGCGCTGCTCGCGATGGAGCCGCCGGCGTCGGGGGACTCCGAGGCGCTGCGCGACGAGAAATCCAAGGTGTTCCACTCCATCCGCCCGCTGAAGGCGAAGGACGTCGTGCGCGGCCAGTTCGCCGGCTATCGCGACGAGAAGGGCGTGGCGAAGGACTCGGACGTGGAGACCTTCTGCGCCCTCCGCCTTGAGATCGACTCGTGGCGCTGGGCGGGCGTGCCCTGGTACTTGCGCTCGGGCAAGAAGCTCCCGACGTCGGCCGCCGAGGTGCTCGTGAAGCTCAAGGCGCCGCCGCAGAGGATCTTCGAGGACTCGCCGCTGCCGGGCGGCACCACCAACTACGTGCGCTTCCGGCTTTCGCCTTGCCCGGCCATCGCCCTCGCGGCGCGGATCAAGCGCGCCGGCGAGTCCTACGTCGGGGACCAGCGCGAGCTGTTCATGCTCGACGAGCAGCCCGAGGAGCGCGCGGCCTACGACCGCCTGCTCGGCGACGCGATGGCCGGCAAGACCGCGCAGTTCGCGCGCGAGGATTCGGTCGAGGCCGCGTGGGCCATCGTCGACCCGGTGCTCGAGAACCACCACGCGTGCCTCCCTTACGAGCCGGGGACGTGGGGACCCGAGGAAGCCGACGCGCTGATCGCGAGCGACGGCGGCTGGCGAGACCTCTCGGCCAAGTGCGTCTGATCCGATGAGCACCAGGCGCCCGGGCTCCGGCCGGGCGTTCGCGGCGCTGGCCGTCGGGGGCTCGGTGCTGGCCCTGCTCGCGCCGGCGCTGCGGCGCGGCGAGGGCCTGCTCCCCGTCGGCTCGCTGTGGCGCGTGCCGCCGTGGAACGCCGTGCTCCCGCCTCAAGCCGGCAACGGGCTGCTCTCCGATCAGCTGCTGAACTTCTGGCCGTGGCGGCTTTTCCTGCGCGCGGAGCTGCTCCAGGGACGCTTCCCGCTGTGGAACCCGCTCATCGCGGGCGGCGTGCCCTTCGCCGGGTGCGTGCAGGCCGCCCCGTTCTTTCCCATCAGCCTCCTGATCGCCGTCCTGCCGCCCGCGGCATGGAGCCTGGCCGCGGCTTTCCTCAAGCTGTTCATCGCCGGCTGGTTCACGAGCCTGCACGCGCGCCGCCTCGGCGCGGACCGGACCGGCGCCGCCCTCGCGGGCGTCTCCTTCGCGCTGAGCGGCTTCATGATCGCCTGGCTCGGCCATCCGCAAACGAACGCGGCCTGCCTTCTGCCCGCGCTTTTCTGGTCGCTCGGGCGCGCCTTCGAGCCCGGCGAGCGAAGCGGCCATCGGGAGCCGCGCGCCTGGGTCCCGCCCGCGCTGATCGCCGGACTGATCCTGCTCGCGGGGCATCCTCCGACGGAGCTCCACGTCCTCGCGGCGGGGGGCTGCTACGCTCTTTTCCTGGCGTGGCGCGCGCCGCGCCCCGATCGCGCGCGACTGCTCGGCGCGGCGGCCCTCGCCGCGGCCGCGGGGGCGCTTCTCGCGGCGCCGGCTTTGCTCCCGTACGTCGAGTACCTGCGCCTGAGCTCGACCGCGGGCGCGTCGGCGTCGCTCGCGCGCTGGTCGACGCGGCTGGCGCCGTGGTCCCTGCTCCATCTTCTCATGCCGCTCGCCTCCGGAGCGCCGGGCCGCGGCGCCGAGGTGCTGGGCCCGGCCGCCTTCGGTCTCGATCCCGCGAGCAACTTCCTCGAGCGCGCGGGCTGGGTCGGCCTGCCGGCGCTCGCGTTCGCCGCGCTGGCGGTCGCGCGCCGCCCGCGCGACGCCTCGGTGCGCTTCCACGCGGGGCTCGCGCTGTTCGGCCTGGCGGCGGCCTTCGGCCTTCCGCCCCTGCCGTCGCTGTGGCGCGCGCTTCCCGGCTTCTCGTCGGCCAATCCGACGCGCCTTCTTCTCTTGTTCTGTTTCGGCGCGGCGACGCTGGCGGGTCTCGGCGGCTCGAGCGCGGACGAGATCGCGCCGAAGCGATGGCGGGCCGGTCTCCTGCTCTTCTTCGCGGGCGCGCTGTTCCTCTACTTCGGCGCCGCGTCGAGGGCGTGGGGAGGCTTGACCGCCGCGGAGTCCCGCTCGGCGCTGGAGCAGGCCGCGTGGTTCGCGGCCGAGGCGGCGGCGGCGCTCGCCCTGCTCTCGCTGCCGCGAGCCGCCCGCTGGGCTCCGCTGGCGGCCGCCGTCTTCCTCCTTCACGCGGCCGCCGGCGTCAACCCGTCGGCGCCCGCGGACCTGCTGTATCCGCGCACGCCGGCCATCGGCTCCCTCGCGGCCGCGCAGGGCGAGGGGCGCGTGCTCGGCCTCGGCGCGGCGCTCGCGCCCGACGTCGGCATGGCGCTGGGCCTGCGCGACGCGCGCGGGCGCGACTTCACGACGGTCCGGCGCTACGAGGAGCTCGTCACCGGAAGCAGCGGCGACTTCGACTTCTTCGAAGGGACCTCCTCCATGCCCGCGAACCCTCGCCTGCTCGCCGTCTCCGCCGTCGCCGCGACGCCGCGCTTCGCGGGCGCGGTGCCGGCGGACTGGCGGCTCGTGCACGAGGGGGATCTCGCCGTGTTCCTCGCGCCTCAGCCGGGACGGCGCGCGCTGTTCGTCCCGGCGGCGCGTTCGGCCGCTCCGCTGGAGGTCCTCAAGATCGTGCGCGCCCCGGCCTTCGACCCGTCGGCGGTCGCGTGGCTTGACGACGGGCCGGCCGGGGCGGAGACCGCGGCCGGACGGGGGTCCGCCCGCGTCGTGCGCGAGACCAGCGGCGAGGTCGTGGTGGAGACGCGCGCGGACGCGCCGGGCTGGCTCGTGCTCCTCGACACCTGGTTCCCGGGCTGGCGCGCGGAGGTGAACGGCGCGCCGGCCGACCTGCGGCGGGCCGATTACGATTTCCGGGCGGTGCGGGTCCCCGCGGGGACGGCGACCGCGCGCTTCACGTACGCGCCGTGGTCCTTCCGGCTGGGGCTTCTGCTCGCCGCCCTCGGCGCCCTCGCGCTCGCCGCGGCCTGGGCCTATCGGCCCGCCGGCTCCCGGGCTCGATAGCCCAGGCGCCGCGGTCGAGCCGGGGCTATGCTCAAGGCATGGTTGATGACATGATCGAGCTCGTCACCGCCCCGGATCATCGGGCCGAGGTCGTCTCCACGGTCCTTCTCTTCGTCCTGATGATCGGGCTCGGCGCCGGTTTTTGACCCGGAAGCCTTGAATCCCGGCTCCCGGCGGTCTATACTGGCTCCATGAATCTCCGACGCCCCGCCGCGCTCCTGGCCGCCGCCTCCCTCGTTCTCGCCGCCCTCCCGGCCTTCGCCGACGACGCCGCGACCGCGGCCGCCGCCATGCAGGCCATCGGGCAGGCGGCGCCCGGCGGCGCTCCGCCCTCGGGCACGACGACGGGGAAGAAGAACGACAACGGTTTCCGGGAGCTCAAGGCTCCGCAGATCGAGAGGAAGGCGGGCTCCAAGAAGTCCTCCGCGAAGAAGAGCAAGGCGAAGCCGGCCTTGTCGAAGTACAAGTCCACGGAGCTCGCCGAGAGCCAGGAGCACAACTACCGGTTCAACGAGAACGCCGACCCCCTGGATGTCCCGAAGAAGAAGGCCGCGGCCAAGAAGAAGAAGGCGTCGTCGGAGGCGTCCGACGGCGAGTCCAAGGACGAGAAGCCCGCCGCCTGCGCCGAGGACGAGCCCTGCCCGGCGCACGGCTCGAGCTCCGACGCGGACGCCCTCTAGTCCGTCGTCGCTCTCGGTAAGGCGCCCCCATTCATTGATGTCATGTACCGGCTGACATCTCTCGAAATCAAGTAACTGAGAAAAATTCTGGGAACCAATTCGGGGGGATGACCGTAGGATATGTGTAGATGGACGTCGAGGCTCGGATGCGTCATATTTCTAATACAATCTAATTGGTTCAGTTTGGCCCCCACCTTATCTTCGAATGAGAAAATACATTAGTCCTCAAATTTCCGAATCAACTTGGAAGTTGCTTGGGGAATCAGCGACATATGCTTCTCCAAAGTCGATTCTTCATTCAGGCGATGCTCTAAAAGTGTTGCGCGGACTTCCTGATCGATGTATTCATACGAGTCTTAGCTCTCCGCCCTATTGGAATGTGCGTGATTATGAGCATCATGAACAACTAGGGCTTGAGGAGACGGTAGACGAATACGTTGAGAAAATCGTTGCTGTCTACCGCGAAGTCCGTCGTGTCCTTGTGAAGGGTGGAACTGCATGGCTTAACGTGGGCGACGCATATGTTGGTGCCGTCACCAAGAATGCTCCAAAACCGTGGATCCGGAATAAGCAATTGGCGATGGTCCCTTGGCGTTTGGCAATAGCACTTCAAGAGGATGGCTGGTGGATTCGTAATTCGGTGGTGTGGCATAAGCCAAACGCAATGCCATCCAGCACGCGTGATCGCTTAACAAATACATGGGAGCCTGTTTTCCTTCTCACCAACGACGAGCAATATTATTTCAATCTGGATAGTATCCGCGTACCCCATAAGACAGATGATGCTGTCGAGAGAAAACGGGCGGAACGCGGTGGCACTAGTGGTAAAGCAGTTGGTAAACCGAATTTGCGTGAATGGCTTAATTCTCCTCGTCACCGAGTGAATATCGAAGGATTGAAGATTGTTAGGCGCCGTCCGAACGAGCCTCAGGCTATCGAACTGGCCGCCTATCTGCGTGCAGCGATGGAGAATAGTGGTGAGTCCATCGATTCCATCGCAAAGAAATTAAAGCTTCCATTCGAGCGGACACGACATTATTTCAGACTTGATGAAATCGGGTCACGGCTGCCCCCGGAAGAAGTGTGGCCACAGTTGAAATCGATTTTGCATTTGGATGATCGTTTCGACGAAATGATGCGTATCGAGGTTGGAGATAACGTCATTCGAAATCATCCGTTGGGTCGCAATCCTGGCGATATGATGCAAGTAGCTTTAAATGGCGGAAGCCAAACTCATTTCGCGACAATGCCGTTGAATTTGGCCTCGAACCTTCTGAAGGCAACTTTGCCTTCCGGGGGGATCTGCCTTGATCCGTTTATGGGTTCAGGAACTACCGGTAGGGCTGCCTTGAATTTGGGTAGTCGGTTCGTTGGAATCGATGTGAGATTCGATTACCAAAGCGAATTTGTCTCAGGTGTGGCGAAAGAGGCAGTTTCGCTTGTTCGAGAGCGGATGAAGCGCTATCGAGCAAAAAAGTCAAAAGCTGTGAGAGTTTCAGCCCCCGTCGCCAGATCAGTATCGCGCCATCTAGGAGTCGCGTAGTTAACTCCATTCTCGAACTTGAGTTCCTGTAGGCGCCACGGGCATGCAGCCTTCAAACGCTCATAGTAGACTCTGATCCGCTGCTTTTCTTGACGGGCCGATGAGTGTTTGCCTTGCCCAAAAAATGAGGCCCGAGGATCCTGATTGTATTTTGGCTTAAAGCGTTGATGCGGCATTGAAACAGAATTTATTGCGATAAGTCGTCTGTAAGGTGGTTCTATTGAGCTGATATCTTCGTAGAAGAAGTGCACGAAGATCGAAGTCGTGACCACCGGAATTTGTTTGGCGCCATAACCGATCAGTATTTGATGAGGGGGAACCCCGGCATTGAGTCGCTCGATTTTAGGCCTTCCGGTTTTATCAGTAACTTCAAAATCGGCGTCCATGCAAAGTTGTGATTGTTGGAGCGTCTCTCGATTGTTCTCGGTTGATGCCTTCGCATCGACTAGCAATACCTGAGGGATGATCCCAAAGGGAGTGCTCATCCAACGGACTCTTTTGTAATCAATAAATCCGGCAAAGCGCTTGTTTATTGGATAGCATTCCGCCACCTCAAGAGCATATTGCGTGAGGTCTTCCGCAAGCGGAGTGATTTCCGATTCGACCTGAGCATTGGTGGAATCAAAAATGTCTTTGGCTTCTTGCGAATACTCCTGTAGTGCTTGGACCACCACACGTTGCGTTTGTTTTTCCAGGAGCTCGTGCTGCTCGGCCGTTAGCTGTTTGTAATCTTGGATCATGATGGTGTTTCGCGGGCGTATTTACAGATCGAGCAATAATTTGGAAGCAGGGATACGTAAGGCGCGAGCAATTTTTAAGATGTTGACTAGACTCACGTTCCGCTCACCGCGCTCAATTCCGCCAATATAAGTCCGATGTAAGCCAGCCAGTGCCCCGAGTTCTTCCTGAGAAATAAAATGGCGCTCACGTAACTCGCGGAGGTTAGTACCAAAACGTCGAAGCCCCGGCCTGATGCCCATTATCGACATAAGTCTATTCGCACGATGACTATGAATCTACAGACTATAAGTATCATCGATGAAATTCGAAGTCGGGAGTTATGCAGGTCGCGGCTGAGAATGCATCGGCCAAGAGTCTCGCCGGCATTCTCCGGCGAGTCCAAGGACGAGAAGCCCGCCGCCTGCGCCGACGATGAGCCCTGCCCGGCGCACGGCTCGAGCTCCGACGCGGACGCTCTCTATGTCTTCGCGCGTTCCGGATGTGGGGCTTCCCCGCTCATCGCACTCGAGCGAGACGGGACCGCGGAGCGTCCGGCCAGCCCGAAGCACGCGGCCGCGAGCGCAGCCCCCGCGGCGACGTCGACGACGTAGTGCTGCTTGATGAGCAGCGTCGACGCGCAGATGGCCGCGGCCCAGAGCGCGCCGGGCGCGGCCCAACGGCTGCGGTCGTCGCGCAGGCCCAGAGCCGCGATGCAGGCCAGGGCCACGTGCTGGGAAGGACAGCAGTTGGCCCCCGAGTCCAGCGACGTCACGAGGCCGAAGAGAAAGCCGTCCGCGTGCGGCCGGACCAGCACGGTCGGCCAAAGGAAGAAGACCGCGGCCGAGGCGGCCCCCGCGAGGACCATCGCGCCGAGCGTGCGCCGGAAGGACGCTTCGTCGCGCAGCGTGAAGAGAACGAGCGGCAGGAATAGGAAATACGAGAGGTAGAGCGGCGTCGCCCCGGGGACGAAGGGCACGAGCCGGTCCAGCGCGGTCGTGGGCAGGACGTAGGGCGTCAGCCAGTGCCAGTGGTCGGTCGCCTCGTACGAGGCGAAGATCACGGCCAACCCGGCCGCGACCGCGATCCAGCGCTTAGACATCGACGTTCTGGCCCTCGCGCGCGGCGAAGACCTCGAGCGTCTTGCCCCGCGACGCCACGAGCTTGACGCTGTCGGCGACGAGCGCGTCCATCGCCTCGTCGTCATGCGCGGGATCGTGGTGGAACAGCGCCACGCGCTTGGCGCCCGCCTTCACCGCCAGGTCGAGCACGTCCTCGAACGTGCTGTGGCCCCAGCCCTTCTTGATCATGTACTCCTCGGCGGTGTACTGCGCCTCGCAGATCAAGAGGTCGGAGCCCTCGACGAAGCGCGCGACGGCCGCGTCCTCCTTGACGGCGAACTCGCCGGAGCGATTGAGCTTGGCGTAGGGCTCGTGGTCGCTGATGTAGGAGACGACCCTGCCCTCGTGCTCGAAGCGGAAGCCGACCGTGATCCCCGGATGGTTCAGGAAGTGATAGGAGACCTTGACCGGCCCGATCATGACCGGGGCGTTGAGCTCGTGGAAGGCCGGCTTGGACGCCATGTCCTTGAGCGAGACGGGGAAATACGTGGAGCTCATCTGGCCGTCCATGATGTCCTTGAAGGGGCGCGTCGTGCCGTGCATGCCGTACACCGCGAACTTGCTCGTCGGCAGGTACAGCGGCGCGAAGAAAGGGAAGCCCTGGATGTGGTCCCAGTGCGTGTGGCCGATGAACAGGCTGCCCTCGATCGGCGCCCCGGCCGCGGTCTTCAGAAGGGAGACCCCGAGCTCCCGGATCCCGGTGCCCGCGTCGACGATCATGAGGCGGTCCGCGGCGCGGACCTCGACGCAGGGCGTGTTCCCTCCATAGCGCGCGGTCCGGGGACCGGGCGCCGCGATCGAGCCGCGGACGCCCCAGAAGCGGACTTTCACGAGGCGCCGCCGAGCATCCCGTCCACGCGCCGCTTGAAGGCCTCGAGGTCGAAGGGCTTGACGATGTAGTCGTCGGCGCCGGTCTCGGCCACGGCGGTGCTCACGTCGTGCGCGTAGGACTTCGAAGAGGCGATCAGCACCTTGACGGTCTTGAGCACGGCGTCGCCGCGGATGCGGCGCACCACCTCGAAGCCGTGCATGCGGGGCATCAGCAGGTCCAGCACGATGAGGTCCGGGCGCAGGCGCTTGGCCAGCGCGAGCCCTTCCTCGCCGTCGCGCGCGGCGACCACGTCGTAGCGGTCGCCCAGGAGGAGCACCATCAGCCCCCGCATGTCGTCGTCGTCGTCCACGACCAGCACGCGCTTCACGCCCGCAGTGTAGCGCGGCTTGGCCGCGCCGTCAATGCCGTTTCTTCGAAATGCTATCCTTGCGACATGCCTTCCTTCGGGGACTGGCTCAGGGCTTCCTGGGAGGATTTCCGCCGCCGCTGGGCGATCCTGCTCGCCGTCGCCGGAACGGGCGGAGCGGCGACGCTCGCCGCCGGCTTCCTTCCGTTCATCCCGGCCGCCCTGCTGACGGTCTTCGGCGTCGGGCCCGCCTGGGCCGTCTGGGGCTCGGCCGTCGTCGTCTCGCTGGCGGCGGTCCTGTGGCTTTCGACCTGGGCGCAGGCCGCGGTGATGCGCGCCGCGGCGACCGACGAGCCGACGCGGGAGTGCCTTTCGACGGCGTGGGGGCAGACCGCGGCCTTCGCGTGGGTGCTGAGTCTCGCCTTGCTCTCGATCGTCGGCGGCTACATCCTGCTCATCCTTCCCGGCCTGCTCCTGTCCGTGCTGCTGTTCGCCGCGCCGTTCTGCCAGATCACCGGCGAGGCCGACGGCGCGCGGGCGCTGGGGCTTTCCTGGGCGCGCGTGAAGCCCCATTTCTGGACCGTCGCGGGACGCCTGCTCGCGGCGACGCTGCTGACGGCCGCGCCGGGCTGGATCCCGTACGTCGGGTGGATCGTCATGATGTTCTGGGCGCCGTTCAGCTTCGTCGCGATGGCGCGCCTGGACAAGGACCTCAGGGCCGCGGAGCCGGACGCCGAGGCGCCGGCGTGGATCGGCTCGGCGATCGCGGGGCTCACGGCCGCGTTTCTGCTCGGCGGGACCGCCGCGACCTTCGCCGCCGTGCGCGTGACGCAGGCGGCGGTGCGCGAGTTCAACGCGCCCGGCGGCATCGCCTCGCGCCTGCGGCCCGAGACCGCGCAGGCGCTGATGGACGCCTACGCGAGCCAGGACGAGGAGCGCAAGTCGAAGGCGATGGCGGACCTTCTCGCCGAGGTCAAGAGCGCGGTCTCGGACACCGCGGCCGCCGCGGCCGGCGCGAACGAGCCCGTCGCGGTCTCCACGGCGGCGGCGGGGACGAGGTGAGCAGGAGCCGGGGGGCGGTCCTGTCTCTCGGGGCACTCGCGGCGCTGGCCATCCTGGCGCTCGTCGTCGGGGCGCGGCTCGGCGAGGTCCGGCGCGCGGGCGAGGCCGTCTCCTGGGGCTGGGCTCTCGCCGCTCTCGGCTGCGCGCTGGCCAGCCACGCGATGGTGGGCATGGCGCTGTCGGAGACCCTCGCGGTGCTCGGCCACGACCTCGGCGGACCGTCGGTGCTCGGCATCGCGCTCGTGTCCACGACCGCCAACTATCTCATCTCCACGGGCGGGGTCACCGGCTTCGCGCTGAAGGCGCACCTGCTGCA
>DATNGC010000002.1:0-12643 GCA_035606075.1 Elusimicrobiota bacterium | reverse complement strand
CGGTGCTGTCCAGACGTTCACGCCCAGCTTTGTCGTCGGCAATGTCCCGGAGGGAACCTACACCGTGACTCTCAAACAGGTCAGCACCGACACCGGACTCGACCCTGATCCTGACGATCCCGCGTCGTCGGTCCAACTGAGCTTCACCGTCGACGTGACCTCCCCAACTGTATCTATCGTCGACTCGCACGGCGGCGTCGCCAGCGGCCAAGGCATCGTTCCGCAGGACGCTATCCCGAAGTCGCGCGGCACCGGGGTCACCGTTACCGTCCGGGACCTCTCCGCCGACGGCGTGACGTTCGGCTCGGGAATCGCGAAACTCGTCGTCCTGCTGGACGGCGGCAAGTACTTCGAGGATGATACGACCGCCCCCGAGGGCCAGCGACTTTACAGCCTGCCGGATCCGCTTCCCGACGGCCTCTATGCAGTCCAAGCGTTCGACCGCGCGGGAAATGAGACCGACCTCAGCTTCAAGGTCGTCAACGAGCCCGTTCTTTTCGTCACGGACAACGTCCTCTTCAGCGGCGGGACCGCCGGCCCCAACGGCCCCAAGAAATACCTCGGCGCAGCCGACCTCCAGACGGGGCCGATCTGGCTGCACAACGATCTTGTCGGGCCGCACGGCATCTTCTTCTCGATCGACCCGAACTCGGCCGGAGACTTCAAGCTGATCGACCCGGCGTCGCGCGTCATCGTCGAAACCGGCTTATCCTCGTCCAAGGATACGTTCGCGGCGGACATCGCCAACCTCCCCGACGGCCCCGGCTACGTCGCCAACTTGACCGATCCGTTGGGCCCCGCGACGACCCTTTACTTCAACCTCGACAGCACCCGCCCCTCGCTGAATTTCGTCCTGCACGTCGATTCGGGCGGAGCCGTTTCAGCCCAGGGAACCGCCTCCGATCCCGTCTCGGGCATCCTCAACGTCGTTCCCTGGAATTTCGCCGCATTGGGGCCTACTCCCATGGAGGGCGGCATCGATTTCTTTGGCCCGCCCAATATTGCGAACTCCACGGTTCCGTTCAATAATCTCGCGCTTCCCGTCCAACCCGCCGCTCCGGTCCCGCTATGCATCCATGACGACAGCCCGTCGCCACGTCAGTGTTTTCCAGAAGACGACCTCGGACCCGCCTACATCGGCAGCGTCACGCTCCGCGCCACGGCCGTTTCCGGCTTGAACAGCCTCGGCAACAGCATCAGCTTCTTCACCGGCCCCGCGGTCACGCCGGAACTCGGCGCCGGCGGTCCCGGCGACCACATGAGCGATCCGCTGATAATCGACAATAATAATCCCAGCAACGCGACGATCTTTACCGGCGGCAACTTCGGAAACATCCTGCGCTATGCCGTCGTCGTCTCGGCGCCCTGCATCCTGCCTCAGTCCGCCGCCGATGCCTGCCTCGGGAGCAGTCCGCCGGACTACTGCTTCGCCCCGCCGCCTACGACTTGCGCAACGGCCGTGCTTCACATCAAGTATCAAAGCGCGACCGCGACGAGCGGCGGCGTCAGCGTCATCGACGACAACGTGCCCACGGCGGATTTCACGTCGGCTCCCCTTGACCTCAGCGGCACCCCTAAGGCGCTCGATCTCCAGTTGGGCGTCGCGGCCCAGCTCCAATTGGAGGTGACGGGGACAGACCTCAATTACGTCCCGGGGTTCACGTCCGTTGCGCTCGCCATCGTCCCGATCACCGGCTCGGTCATCCTGACGCCGCCTGTCACCCCGGCGCTCGTGGCGGGGACAAATTTGACGATGAAGATGAGCGATCCGGTGACCGTTCAGCTCGAACAAGTCACCTCCACTTCCAATTATATCGCCGATCCAGCGGTCCCCGTCGCCCCGCCACTGGGCGCTTCCTACGTGCCCGGCATGCCGCACACCGCTCCCGATCTCGTGTCCAACGCCGTGTATCAAGGCCCCGTGACCGTCACCCAGAGCTTCAATCCCGCCGCCCTGACCACCGATCAGATTTCCCGCCTGCACATGTACTCCATCCAGAACGGGAACTGGACCGACGTCACGACCAACGTGGACGTCACCGGGCAAGTGACCGGCCAGGGCCCCGCCCTCTCAGTGTACGCCCTGTTCCTGGCCAGCGGCGCGACCAGCATACCGGCCGCCGCGTTGGACCCCGCGGGCAAAGTCGCCGAGGTCGAGTCCAACAACGGCGGCTGGCGACTGTCGCGCTACGGAACGACCGGCCAAAGCCGCTTCGACACGGGCTTGCCCAACGCCGACGGCGGCGGGACTTGGGCCATCGGCTTCGACGCCCCGGGCAACGCCTACGTCCTGAACGCGGGCGGCGCCGCGAGAGTCTATGAGGTCAGCCCCGCGGGCACGCTCCTCAGCGCGAGCAGCTACTCCGGCCTCGGCGGCGTCCCCGGCGGCGTCGACTCCGACGGCTCCAGTCTCTGGATCGCGGGAACCGCGGGGGGCGGCGCCGCCCTCTGGAAGACGAGCGCGTCGAGCGCCGCGCTCGTCGCCTCCGCGCCCGGAGGCGCCGCGACGACCGTCCTCTCCGACGGCTCCGGCCCCGTCTTCTTCGCCGGAGCGAGCGGCGAGACCGCGCTGTGGCGCTACGACCCGAGCGGCGTCGTGGTCCAGTACGCCTGGACCAACACCTTAGGCGGAACGGGAAGCTCGGCCCAAGGCTTGGTCAAGGATGGCGACGGGAACCTCTGGATCTCCGGCTGGGCCAACACGACCGCGGGCCGCTCGGCCGCTCTTTGGGAGTGGAACGGGTCCGCGCTCTCGCTCATCGCCGTCTCGACGGGGACCAACGAGCAGGCCTTCGGCATCGATCTCGACGCCGCCGGCCGGTTCTGGCTCTCCGGCCGCGCGCAGGGCGCGGGGTCCCGGCCGGACCTGAAGCTCTGGCAATATCCAGTCACTGGAGGGGCGTTCCTGGTCCCGGCGAATTCCTTCGCCGGCGCGGGGTCGTCGTCCAAGACCGATCTCGGCCCCAGCATCGACGTCTTCGACGGGAACGCCTGGCTGCTCGCGCGCGAGCCGGGGGGGACGTACGGCGTCGACGCCAGCCCTGCGGCGACGGGAAGCCTGACTGGCACCTTGACCGACGCCGCCGGCTTCAACGGCGGGAGCGTCTATTTCCTGGCGAGCGCCACGCCGGATTTCCAGGGCGACCTGCTGCTTCTCGGGCCCGTGAGCGCGCCCAACTCGGGGACGAGCTTCAGCTACTCGCTCGGCGGCCTTGCCGCCCCCTCCACGTTTTATCTTCTCGCGTCCTACGATTTATCCGGCGCGCTCGCCGCCGGCGGACCTTCTCCCGGGGCCGGCGATCCGATCGGCGCGCCGCCGTCGCCTGCCGTCTTCACCGCCGCGGGCGGCGCCACGACCGCGCCCGTCATCGCCTTGGCGGCCGATTCCACGCCGCCCGCCGTCGCGATCGTCGCGCCGGCCGACGGAACGACGATCCCCGACGCGGCGCTCGCTCTTCAGGGAACCGCTTCGGACGCCACCGGCGTCGCCGGACTCGCGCTCGGAGTGGAAAGCCTGACCGACGGCACGTGGTGGGATCAGAACTCCGGCGCGTTCGTCCCGGCGCCGAGCCTGGTCTGGAACAGCGGCGTGCTGGCGCTGACCGGGGCCATGAACGCCGCCTCTTGGAGCGCCGACGCGTCCTTCCTGAGGCCGCTTCTCCAGCCGAACGCGGCCTATCGCTTCTTCGTCCAAGCGACGGACATTTCCGGCAACCTCAGCGTCTCCTCATCCACCGTCCTGATCGCGAGCACCGGCCCAGCGACCGTCGAGGGCACGATCTCCTATCCCTTCGGTCTCGCTCCAGGCACTCCCGTCTCGGTCCTGATCTCGAGCGACGGCTTCAACTCCACGACGCTGATCCCTCTTGTCTCGACGAACGCCGCCTCGATTCCTTACTCCTTGACGCTGTCGGCGCCGGAGAATATCCAGCTCGCCGCCTTCGTCGGCTTCGACTCGTCGCAGCTGTCCTCGGCGACGCCGCTCGGCGTCTACTCGAACCTCGCCGTCGTCTCGCTTCCCTTTGCCGGCGTCGCGGTCCACGGCGCGGACTTCTCCATCGCCGACGACACGATCCCGCCGACGTCTTCCATCCTCTCTCCGGTCGACGGTTCCTCGATCACGTCGCTTTCCTTGATCCAAGGTACCGCGCAGGACAACGGCGTCCTCACGGGGCTCGTGCGCGTCGCCGTGGAGGATCTCGCGAACTCCAAATGGTGGGATTCCGTCGGGCGCCAGTGGATCGTGAGCTCCGCGCCGGTCGTCTCGAAGCTCCAGGCCGCGCCCAGCGCCTGGACGCAGTCGTTCGCTTGGGCCGTCGACGCGAGTTCGAGCGCGACTTCCGCCGCGAACTCTCTCGGAGGCTTGGCCGGCTCTTTGGTCCCCGGGCACTCCTACCAGATATTGGCCACGGTCAACGACCTCGCCAAGAATAAGCAGATCCAGCCGGCCGCGGCTTTCTTCGTCTGGCAGCCCTCGACGGGTATGGCTTCCTTCGGGGGCTATCAACTGAACCCCAGCACCGGTCCCATCGGCATCCCCTTCACGATCGCCGGCTCCGGCGGCTTCGGCTCCTACGCGGGCGCGGCCACCGAGGTCCTGATCGGCGGAGCCACCGCGCCTCTGTCCGTCTGGAACGATACGACCATCAACGGCACGATCCCCGGGCTCTCGACCGGGACTTATCCCGTGCTCATCCAGATCTCCACCTCGGTGTTGCCCGCCGGTTTCTTCAGCGTCCTGCTCCCGTCCGCAAATTCGATCTCCGTCGCCTCCGCCCCCATCGGCGCCACGTTCACCATCGCCGGCTCGCAGTTCGGACCCTACGCGGGAAGCCAGACGCGCGTGCTCATCGGCGGCGTCACGGCGCCGCTCAGCGCGTGGAACGACGACGTCATCGCCGGCACGGTGCCGGGCCTCTCGACAGGGACGTACTCCATCGCGATCCAGCGCGCGACCGGCGACGGCGGCCTGATGGGCATCAACCCGTTCAGCCTGCAAGTCACGGCGCCCGTGATCGCGTCGATTTCGCCGTCCTCCGGCCCCATCGGCGCGACCTTCGCGCTTTCGGGCGCGTCCTTCGGCGCCTACGCCGGCGCTCTGACCCAGGTCCTGTTCAACGGCGCCACCGTACCGCTCTCGGTCTGGAACGACGCGAGCATCTCGGGCACGGTCCCCAGCGGCTCCCCGCCCGGAACCTACCCCGTCGTCGTCGAGCGCCTGACCTCCGACGGCGGCCTCGTGCTGTCCAATACGGCTTACTTCCAAGTCGTCGGCGTGCATCTGTTCGCCGTCAACCCCGCGACGGGCCCCATCGGAATTCCCTTCACGATCGCCGGCTCGGGCTTCGGCGCTTACGACGGCGCCAACACCCTTGTTCTCCTCGGCGGGACGACCGCCGCGCTCTCCGTCTGGAACGACTCGACGATCTCGGGGACCGTCCCCGCGCTCTCGACCGGCGCTTATCCGGTGTACGTCGAGCGCATCCAAGGTGCCGCGACTGCGATGAGCTGCATCGCGACCTTCACGGTGACCTCGCTTGCCATCTCGCCGCCGTCGCCCGCCGCTGGCCCCATCGGCGCGTCTTTCACGCTGACCGGCTCCGGCTTCGGGGCATACGCCGGGGCCAATACTCAAGTCCTCATCGGCGGCGCCACCGCGGCGCTCTCGGTGTGGAACGACAATACCATCTCGGGCACCGTTCCCACGCTGTCGTCCGGCTCCCAGCCTCTTCTCATCGAGCGCTTCTCGGGCGGCGGGCTTGAGGCCAGCAACACCGTCTTCTTCCAAGTCGTCGTCCCCGCCATCGCGTCCATCTCTCCGTCGTCGGGCCCCATCGGGATCTCCTTCACGCTCACCGGCTCGGGCTTCGGGCCTTACGCGGGGAGCAACACCCAGGTCCTGGTGGCCGGCGCGACCGTCCCGCTCTCGGTTTGGAACGATACCACGATCACGGGCACCATCCTCGGTTCGCTCGGCCCCGGCGTCGTCCACGTGAAGGTCGAGCGCATCGCCTCCGATGGGGGCGTCGCGCTCTCGACCTCGGCGGATTTCCAAGTGGTGGCCCCGGCCGTTTCGGGCATCAGTTCCTCCACCGGCCCGATCGGCATCCCGTTCACCATCAGCGGCTCGGGCTTCGGGGCTTACGACGGGGGAAACACTCAAGTCCTTTTCGGCGGCGTGCCCGCGCCGCTATCGGTTTGGAACGACGCGGCGGTCTCGGGCTCGGTTCCGGCTCTTTCAACCGGCTCGTACGCGGTCCTGCTGGAGCGGCAGCAGGGAATCTACCTCCAGTCCACTTTCGTTTCTTCGTTTACCGTTATTCTTCCCGTCGCGAACGCCGTTACGCCGCCCACCGGCCCGATCGGGGCCTCGTTCACCATTGCGGGCTCAGGATTCGGCCCCTATGGCGGGGCTAATACCGTCGTGCTCATCGGCGGCGCGACGGCGCCCCTCTCCGTCTGGAACGACAGCCAGGTCTCGGGCACGGTTCCTGGCGCGCTGGCGGCATCCACGGGCAGCACGACTCTCATAGTGGAAAGATTGGTCGGCTCCTTCGTCGCCGCCGCGACGCCGCTTCCTTTCTATGTCTCGGTCCCCGTCATCGCCACCATGACCCCGAGCTTCGGCCCCGACGGCACCGGCGTCTCGATCAACGGCTCGGGCTTCGGCCCCTACGCCGGCGCCGCCACGTCTCTCCTGCTCAACGGCACGACCGTGCCGCTGGCCGTGTGGAACGACGCGAACATCGTCTGGACCGTCCCCGACGGCTTCCCTGATGGGACTTACCCGTTGGTCGTGCAGCTCTCGCCGGCGGATGGCGGAATCGTCCAAAGCGCCTCGGCGACCTTCACGGTCGGCGGCGGGTCGGGCATCCAATCGTTCGCGGCTCTGGCGACCCCGCTCTCCGCTCACCCGGACTGGTACTTCGCCGGAGGCATGAACCTGCCCGCGGCCCAGGACAACCGCATCCAGACGCCCTCGCTCGCGGCCGTCACCGTTTCCTCCGGCGCGCTCGCCAAGGACACGGTCGTGACCGTGGCCAACGCCCGCGCGCTTCACGAGGCCGACCGCGAGGTGGCTCTCAAGAGCGCGGGCTTGGGCGCCGCCGGCGAAGCGATCAGCTTCGGCCCCGAGGGCACGCAGTTCGCCAAGCCGGTCACGATCCAGCTGCCCTACGACCCGAACCTGGTGCCGCCCGGACTGGCCGGCACGCTCGCGATCGGCTACTTCGATCCCGCGGCCAAGGCCTGGACGCCGCTCGACACGATCGTCGACACGACCCGCCACCTGCTCAGCGCCAAGACCTCGCACTTCTCGCTCTATCAGCCGCTTGGCGTCGGCATCGGTCTCGCCTCCGCCGCCCAGGACGTCTTCGGCCTGCGCGCGTTCTACGTCTTCCCGAACCCGGCGCGCGGCACCAAGCTCGCGACCTTCCGCGTCCAGCCCGGCCTCGCCGACAGCGTCGAGGTGCGCGTCTACGACGTGACGGGCCGCAAGGTCCACTCGTCGGCCAACTTCACCTCCAGCCTGCTCGACGACGGCAACGGTCTCGGCGCGCAGGACACCTATGATCACGTCTGGGACCTTTCGGGCGTGGGCTCGGGCGTCTTCACCTACGTGATCACGGCCAAGAAGGGCGGCCAGAAGGATATTCACGCCTCCGGAAAGGTGGGGGTGGTGAAATGAGGAACCTGGTTCTCCTCATCGCCCTGCTCCTCGCCGCCGCGCCGCTGCGGGCGGCGGAGACCGCGGCGTTTCTCAATCTGGGCGTGGGCGCGCGCTACCTCGCGATGGGCGGCGCGGGGACCGCGCTCTCCGACGACGCGAACTCGCTGTACTGGAACGCGGCGGGCCTCGGCGCGGCTCCGCGTGAGTTCACGGTCAGCGACATGGAGCTCCAGCAGAGCACGCGGCTGGACTTCGCGGCCTTTTCGGCACCGACGAAAGCCGGCACGTTCGCCGCCGGCGGAGCGTACCTAAGCCAGAGCGCGATCGATGGGCGCGACCTCAGCGGACATGCGACGGGGAGCTTCTCGGCGGCCGACGGAGACGTTGCGTTGGGCTACGGCCGGAAAACCGATCTCGTCGACATGGGCGGGTCTGCGAAACTCGTACAATCGCACATCGGCTCGGCGCAAGCCACGACGTTCGCTATCGATTTGGGAGCTCGCAAGCAGATTGGAGACGTCGTTCTGGGAGCGGCCCTGCGCAATCTCGGACCAGGGATGAAATTCGACACGGAGAGGAACGATCTGCCGATGCGACTCGCCTTGGGCGCGGCGTACAAGCTCGAGCGCGGAACGCTCGCGGCGGAGGTCACCAACGCGCCCCGCGCCGGAGGGACCGATGCGGGCTTCGGCGGTGAGTATCAAGCGATGAAGAACGTCTTCTTGCGCGCGGGCTACACCACTCAGACCGCGATCACCGGCGGCTCGAGCTTCGACGCCGCCCGCGGCCTCACCCTCGGCGTCGGCTTCCGCGCCGACCGCTGGACCATCGACTACGCCGCGGTGCCCATGGGCGAGCTCGGCACCACCCACCGCTTCACGCTCGGCGCGCGCTTCTGAACGGTGCCAGGCTTGTAGAACTCTTCGCGCGAAGAGTACTTCACGGCCAAGGATGCCGCGGATAGCGGCGCTGGAGCTCCTTCTTGACCGTCGGATAGGTGTTGGCCCAGAACGAGCTCAAGTCGGACGTCTTCTGCACCGTCCGGTAATTGGGCGCGAGGATGTCGAACGCGACCGCGAGGCGCCCCTCGCACAGGCTCAGCGTCCCCGTCATCTTCACGAAGTCCCCGAGCCGCGCGGACAGCACCGCCGGCTGAGACTCGTGATAAGCGAACCGTCCGGTCTTCCCCGACGGGAGCTTCTTCGTCGCGGGCAAGGCGCGGTCGAGAAAATCCATCAGCGCGCGCCCGAGGTAGCCCTCGATGTGCGGCAGGAGATTCACCCGCTCGATGTCCTTGAGCGAGGTCTTCCCCGCGGAGACTTCCCCGTAGATCAGCCGCCAGTCGTCGGGACCGAGCTCCGGATAGCCCATGTCGGGGTAGAGCTTCCGCGCCAGCTTCACGCGCACGATGAACTGCTCGACCTTCTCGTCGAGGCCCGGATGCCGGAGCTCGCCCGAGGCGAATTTCTCCGCCCAAAGCTCGGCCGCGATTTTCTTGTCTTCCCGCCGCTGCGCGAGCTCGCGCCGCTCGAGAGCCAGGCCGCGGAACATCAGCCGCTCTTCCTTGACGACGCGGCCCTTTCGTTGGTCGACCTCCGCGAACTCCTTCCATGCGCACTCGCCGGGAAACGCGCGCGCCACGCCTTCCGGCAAGAACGGCAGAAATAGGTTCACTCCGACCTGGCGCGCCTGCCCGCCGCCCGCGCGCTCGCGGACGTCCAACGCCAGGATGAGCGGCGGGAAGTCCTTGAGGATCGGCAGGAGCGCCCCGCGCCCGTCGCCGAGGCGGTAGAAGGATCCGTCGCCCTCGCGCGCCGCGAGGCGGTCCGTGAACGCGTCCAGCCACGCGCGCGGCAGCGCGTCCGGCGGAGCGTCCGCGGCGGACGCCTCTTCTTTGTGGAGGCGCTTGAACTGCTTGAAGATCTCGATCGTCTCCCAAGAGGCCTCGTCGCGCGACCCGGTCAAAACGTCGCCCGCCAACGCCGAAAGATCGGCCGCCTGGTCCGGACGGCGGTCGCCCGCGCTCTCGAAGACCGCGGCCATCGCGCACGCGCGCTCGTAAGTCCATTGATCCAGGGACTGCGCCGCCTCGAGCACGGACGCCACGCGCGGCGGCGCCGGGTAGCGCAGCAGCGCGCGCCCGCGTTGCGTCACCCGTCCCGCCGCGTCGATCGCCCCGAGCGCCGTCAGCGCGCGTCCCGCGCCGGACCACGCGTCCTCGCGCGGCGTCGTGACCCAGTCGACCGATTCAGGAAGAGAGGCGGCCTGCAGGCGCAGCGAGCTCAGTTCCAGGCGCGTGATCTCCGGCTTGAGGCGCGGCGACATTCCCGTCTCGTCGGCCTTCGACCAAAGCCGCACGCAGCGGCCCGGCGCCGTGCGTCCCGCGCGGCCCGCCCTCTGCTGAGCGTTGCTGCGGCTGATTCTCGAAAGATAGAGAGTGTTGATCCCTCGCGCCGCGTCGTAGGCCGCGACGCGGTGCAGTCCGCTATCGATCACGGCGGTGACGCCGGGGATCGTGAGCCCGGTCTCCGCGACGTTCGTCGCGAGGATCACTCGTCGTTCGGCTGATTCGTCCAGCACGCGTCCTTGCTCGGCGAGATCCATGCCGCCATGAAGCCCATGGAGCTCCAGCCCTTGTTCGCGACAGTAGGTGGATAACACCGTGAGTCCTCGGCGGATTTCTCTCAGGCCCGGCATGAAGATGAGAACGGAGCCATCGAGACCTTCTTTGGTCAATGTCTTGAGCGCCGCGAGCGCGCCCTCGGCCGGCCCCTCGCGCGAGGCGAGCGGGTGGTGGCGGACGTCGACGGGGAAGAGTCTTCCCGGGATGTCCAGCCGAGCCGCGTCCGGCAGATAGCGTGTGAGCTCCTCGGCTTCGAGCGTGGCCGACATGACGACGAGCTTTAAGTCAGGCCGTCTCGACTTTCGCAATGTCTTGAGCCAGGCCAGCGCGAGATCGCACTCCAAAGTCCGCTCGTGGAACTCGTCGAGCAGCACGGCGCCCACGCCGGCAAGGGCGGGATCTTTCAGCATCTGCGCGATGAAGACGCCGTAGGTCTGAAAGACGACCGAGGTTCCCGGTCCGCACCGGCTGTCGAAGCGGACTTGATAGCCCGCCTTCGTTCCGAGAGCGGAAGACGTCTCGGAAGCGACGCGCGCCGCGAGCCCGCGCGCGGACAGGCGGCGCGGCTCGAGCACCAGGATCTTGCCCTGGACCTTCCCGAGCAGGAACTGCGGCGTTTGAGTGGATTTGCCGCTGCCCGTCGGCGCCGTGAGGATCAGACTTCCCGCGCGCAGCAGCTCCGCGACGAGGCGCTCGCGGAAGGCGGAAATTGGGAGAGTGGCCACGGCGGCCCTAGAACTTCGCGTCGCGCGGAACGACGACGACCCCGCCGGCCGTGATCACGAAGCGCTTGCGGTCCTGCTCGGCGTCGTAGCCGATCACCGCGTCGGGCGGCACGCGCACGCCCTCGGCCACGATCGCGCGGCGCACCTTCGCGCGGCGGCCCACGTCGACGCGCTCGAACAGGATCGAGTCCGAGACGCGCGCCCAGCTGTGCACGTTGACGTGCGGCGACAGGATGGAGTTCTCGACGATCCCGCCGCTGACGATCACGCCCGGCGACAGCATCGAGTCGAGCGCGTTGCCCGTGCGCCCGTCGTCGCGGAACACCGTCTTGGGCGGCGGCCCCTGCACGGCCGCGGTGCGGATCGGCCACGTCCCGTCGTAGAGGTTGAGGATCGGATCGACCCCGATGAGGTCCATGTTCGCGGAGTAGTACGCGTCGAGCGTCCCCACGTCGCGCCAGTACTTCGCGGTCTTGCGGTTCTCGTCGAAGAAGCTGTGCGCGAAGACCCGGCCCGAGCCCACCAGCTTGGAGATGATGTCCTTGCCGAAGTCGTGGCTGCTCGACGCGTCCGCGCCGTCGCGCTTGAGCACGTCGATGAGCACCCCCGGCTTGAAGACGTAGATCCCCATGGACGCGAAGCAGTGCTCGGGATTGCCCGGGATCGCGGCGGGCGCCGCGGGCTTCTCCTGGAAGCCCGTGACCCGCCCGGAGGCGTCGGCCTGGATCACCCCGAACTGCGTCCCGTCGCGCAGGGGCACCTCGACCGCGCCCACGGTCAGGTCGGCGTCGTTGGCGCGGTGCGCCTCCATCATGCGGCGGTAGTCCATCTTGTAGATGTGGTCGCCGGCGAGGATCACGACGTCATCGGGCTGCTCCTGCTCGATGAGGTACACGTTCTGATGGATCGCGTCCGCCGTGCCCACGTAGCGCTCGTCGGAGCCCGCGTACTGCGGCGGGATGATCTCCAGGTACTCCCCGCGCGGCGTCGAGAAATAATTCTGCCAGCCGTCGCGGACGTGCCGGATCAGGTCGGCGGACTTGTACTGGACGAGGACGTAGATGTTGCGGATTTCCGAATTCAGACAATTACTCAGAGTGAAGTCGATGATCCGGTAGATGCCGCCGAAGGTGACCGCGGGCTTGGGGGAATAGACCGTCAGGGGCTCGAGGCGCTGGCCCTTTCCGCCGGCCAGGACGAAGGCCATCACCTGGCGCCGGCGCTCGCGCAGCGGCGTGGAGAGCTCCATCAGGAGCGCGCCGCCTCGAGGATCAGGCGCTTGGTGTCGTCCCAGCCGAGGCAGGCGTCGGTCACCGAGACGCCGTACTTGAGATGCGAGTGGTCCTTGAGGTCCTTCGGGATGTCCTGCCGGCCCTCGTGCAGGTTGCTCTCGAGCATGAGGCCGACGATGGGCGAGGCGCCCTCGCGCACCTGCTCCAGGCACGCCGAGAAGGCCTTCGGCTGGCGGCGGTGGTCCTTCTCGGAGTTGCCGTGGCTGCAGTCCACCATCAGGCGCCGGTTGAGGCCCGCCATCTTGAGCTTCTCGGAGGCGTAGAGAACGGACGGCCGGTCGTAGTTGGGCTCGCGCCCTCCGCGCAGGACCACGTGGCAGTCCGGGTTCCCCTT
>DATNGC010000001.1:0-45853 GCA_035606075.1 Elusimicrobiota bacterium | reverse complement strand
CATGCCGTCGGCGCCGACAACCTGCCGCTCGAGAAGCACAACGCGGCCTGGGAGCTGCCTCAGTTCGTCTTCGTGACCGACCGGGTCTACGGCACCGAGGCGCTGTGCTTCCTCGGCGTCGCGCCCGAGACGCGCAAACAGGTGAACATCCTGCAGTGCAAGGCGGCGGTGAACTACGAGAACGATCATCCCGACCGCGCCCTGTGCTCGGGCTTCAACACCGTCTTCTACGACACCGTTCCCCCCGGCACCTCCAAGTAGTATTGTGGTCTTATGACCAACGCGGAATGCGCCGAGCTCGCCCGGATCGCCGAGCGCGCCATGACGGACGGCGGCTTCATCCCTTATCCCCCCGCGCAGGCCGTCGCCGAGGCCCAAGCCTCGACCGCCCTGCAGAACGGCGACGGCGCCAAGGACTTGAGCGCGCTCCCGTGGACGTCGATCGACAACACCGAGTCGCGCGATCTCGACCAGATCGAGGCCGTGGAGTCCGTCGACGGCGGGACCAAGCTGTACGTGGGCATCGCGGACGTCGAGCACTTGGTTCCGTTCGGGAAGGCGAACGACCAGTTCGCGAGCAATAACACCACGAGCGTCTACACGGGCGTGCGAACTTTTCCGATGCTGCCCGAGAGATTCTCTTTCGATCTGACGTCCCTCCTCGCGGGACAAAAGCGGCTGACGATGGTCATTGAGACCATGATCGGGAGCGACGGACTTGTTAAATCGGGAGCGGTCTATCCGGCGTGGACCATCAACAAGGCCAAGCTCGCGTATCCGACGGTGTCCGATTGGCTGGACGGGAAAATCCCGCCGCCGCCCGGCCTCGAGGATAAAGCTCTTCAAGAGCAGGTCCGCCTTCAGGACGTCTTGGCGAAGTCGCTGAACGCCGGAAGGAAACGGCTCGGCGCATTGGACATCGACACGCACGAGGTCGAGGTCGTGACGGACTCCAAGGGATTAGTCTCGTCGCTCGCCCCCCACCCGCAGACGCGCGCGGGCGACATCATCGAGGAGCTCATGATCGTCTCCAACACCACGCTCGCCAAGGAGCTCGACGCGCGCGGCCAGGCTTCCATCCGCCGCGTGGTCAAGCAGCCCGAGCGCTGGGCCAAGATCGTCGCCTACGCGGCCGGCTTCGGCGTGACCCTGCCGCAGGCGCCGCACGCGAAGGCGCTGTCGGACTTCGCCGAGAAGATGAGCCGCGAGAAGCCGGACCGCTTCGCCGAGATCTCCCTCGCCCTGGTCAAGCTCATCGGCCGCGGCGAGTACGAGGCGCATCGCCCCGGCGAGGACGAGACCGGCCACTTCGCCATGGCCGCCAACGCCTACACTCACTCCACCGCCCCGAACCGCCGCTACGTCGACCTCGTCACCCAGCGCCTCGTGAAGCGCACGCGCGACTATTCCTACGAGCAGCTGGCCGCGGTCGCCGCGCACTGCTCGGAGCAGGAAGCCGCCGCGAAGAAGGTGGAGCGCCAGGTCGCCAAGTCGGTCGGCGCCATGCTGCTCAAGCACCGCGTCGGCGAGGTCTTCGACGGCGTCGTCACCGGCGCGAGCCCCAAGGGCACGTGGGCGCGCATCTTCGACGTCCACGTCGAGGGCAAGATCGTGGCCGGCGAGAAGGGCTTGAGCGTCGGCGACCGCGTGCGCGTGAGGCTCGTCGAGGCGAACCCCGCCCGGGGCTTCATCGACTTCAACGTCGCGTCGTAATTTCCTATCCTGCGCGTATGAGCACAGCGACCAAGGACGACGTCCTGCCGGGCTACGCGGGCACCCGCGGCCTCAACATGTGGGACGTCGACGCGGACCTCCGCGACGCCGTCATGACCCGCCTGACCGACCGCGAGGCCGTCGGCCGCTTCCAAGCGTTCGGCGGGCTGGTGGGCGGCAAGCTCGGCGAGCTCATCGAGACCGCGCACCGGCCGGAGAACCTGCCGCGCCTCGTGGAGAAGAACGTCGGCGGCGAGCGAGTCAACGCGGTTCAATATTGCCCGGAGCAGATCGACGCGCGCCGGGCCATGGCGCGCGCGATCTACTGCTCGGGCGATCTCCCGTACATCGAGCGCGTCACGCTGGCCGTGCTGGCCAACTACGCGGGCGAGGGCGGCCTCACCTGCCCGCTCGTGATGACCGAGGGCCTGATCGGCTTGCTGGAAAAGCGCGGCACCCCGTCTCAGAAAGCTCTGCTGCCCAAGCTCCGCTCCGACGACGCCGAGTGGGCGATCACCGGCGGACAGTACGTGACCGAGCGCCAGGGCGGCTCGAACGTCTCCGCCAACGAGACGGTCGCCGTCCCGGCCGCCGACGGCTCGTATTCGCTCACCGGGCTCAAGTGGTTCTGCTCGAACCCCGGCGAGGCCTGGGTCACGACCGCCAAGGTCGAGGGCACGGACGTCGTGGCCCTGTTCCTCGTCCTGCGCCGCCGCCCCGACGGGCGGCTCAACGGCCACAAGCTCCTGCGCCTCAAGCAGATCGGAGGAACGCGCGGGAAGGCCACGGCCGAGGTCGAGTACGCCGGCGCGCGCGCCGAGCTGATCGGCAAGCCGCGCGAGGGGCTGGCCATCCTCGTCAACGAGATCCTCTCCGTGTCGCGCATGGGCGTCGCGGGCGCCGCGCTGGGCTTCGCGTCGCGGGCCCTGCTCGAGGCTGAGACGTTCGCCGCCTGGCGCGTCGCCTACGGCAGGAAGATCGGGGACATGCCGCCGGTCAAGGCGCGGCTCAAGCGCATGCGCCGGGAGCGCCTGGGCATGCTGACGGCGTTCTACAAGGGCGTGGACGCCGTCGCGGCCGGCGCCCCGGAGGCCGAGGCCCTGGTGCCGATGCTCAAGGTCGAGATCTCCAAGCGGGCCAGCTTCCTCGTCCGCGAGGCGCAGCTGCTCGTGGGCGGCCACGGCATCCTCGACGACTTCTCTCCCTTGAACCGCCTCGCGGACGACGCGATCGTCAACGAGATCTGGGAGGGCACCCACCCCATCCTCTGCGGCCACGCGGCCAAGGCCCTGCGCCGCCCGCGCGTGCTCGAGGCGTTCCTCTCGAAGATCGCCGACAAGAGCTTCGCCTCCGAGCTCGCCGCCCGCGTCGCGCTGAGCCGCAAGGCGAGCGACGACGAGAAAGGCCTCGGCGACGAGGACCTGGTCGGCCTCGCCTACGACGTCGTCTCCGCGAGCTGACGCGGCGCGGACGCTCTTCTAGCATGAGCTCCTCTCTGCTGGAGCGCGCGCTCGCGACGGTCGACCCCTCCTGGTCGGCCCTGCTCGCCGAGACCCGGCAGCCTTATTTCCGCGAGCTGTGGCGCTCCGTCGAGGAGGACTACGCCCGCGGAGACGCCGCCCCGCCCATCGAGCGCGTGTTCCGCGCCTTCGCCCTGCCCTTGGAGGACGTGCGGGCGGTGATCCTCGGGCAGGATCCTTACGCGACGCCGGGCCGCGCGGTCGGCCGCGCCTTCGCGCTGTCGGGCCCCAAGCTCCAGCCCTCGCTGCGCAACATCTTCAAGGAGGTCGAGCGCTGCTGCGGCGCGCGGCCGCAGGATCCGACGCTCGAGGGCTGGCAGCGCCAGGGCGTGCTCCTGCTCAACGTCTGCCTCACCGTCTGCCACCACCGCAGCGGCAGCCACGAGGGCCGCGGCTGGGAGCGCTTCACCGATCGCGCGCTCCGGATCCTCGACGCGCGCCCCGGCCCGCTCGTGTTCCTGCTCTGGGGCGCCAAGGCCCGGAAGAAAACGGAGCTTCTGCGCCTTCACCCGGCGCTGGAAACGGCGCACCCCGCCTACGCGCATCAAGGCTTCAGCGGCTGCGGACACTTCGCCAAAGCCAACGAGCTCCTCGCCGCCGCCGGCGCCGCGCCGATCGACTGGACGCGATGAGGCTCGGCGTCAGGCCTCCTCGATGCACGGGGAATACTCGTTGAACCGCAGCCAGAACGACTTCAGCGCCCGCATCAGCTCGATGAGCTCCTGCGCCGTCGAAGGCTTCGCCAGGAAGCCGTTGGCGCCCAGCTCGTAGGCCTGCCGGATGTCCCCCGGATTGATCGACGCGCTCAGCATCAGGACCGGCACGCAGCGGCACGCGCGATAGCCGCGGATCCAAGCGAGGGTCTCGAGCCCGGTCATCCGGGGCATCTTCAAGTCCAGGACGACGAGGCCGGGCAGCGGATGCGCGCGGCGGTCGGCGTAGGCTCCGGCCCCCTCCAGATACTTGACGATCTCGTCGCCGTCCTCGACCATGGCGATCGGAGACGCGATGCCCGCCTCCGCGCACGCGTGCTTCAGGAAAAAGCGGTCGTCGGGGCTGTCGTCGGCGAATAGGATGGAGCGGTCGCGCGGGAGCATCGGGAGAATGGTATCCGCGGACCCCGCCTTCGCCAACGGCGAGCGCGTAACAACATCGCGAACGCTTCGTCGCGAACGTCCGACGGGCTAAGCTTCGACGGTCCGGCCCAGCGTCAGCAGCTCGCGCGAGAGCTTCCTCCAGCGGCGCAGCACGCCGGCGTCGGACGGCGACATCCGGTAGGCGCGGCCCTTCTCCTCGACGGGCGCGGCGACGCCCGGAGCCACGAGCTCCACGGGCACGATCGTGTGCTCGACCGAGATCAGCCTGCCGTCGAGCGAGACCGCGTAGTGCCACTCGTCGACGCGCCCCTCGCCGGTCTTGTCGTCCACCTTCCAATCGTCGCTGGTCGCCTCGAGGCGGCTGAAGCAGCGGCGCATCACCAGGTCGCGGACCATGCCTTCGGACTCGTCGGCCGGCGGCGGGACCTCGACGAGGTTCGCCTGGATGTTGCGGAAGCTCCCCCGCGCGTCGGGCGGGCCTTGGCGGACGAGCAGGTTGCCGGTCTCGCCCTCCTCCATCTCGATCTGCGTCCCCTCCTTCTCCAGCTTGTCGGTCAGGGAACGCACGGGCTTCGGATCGACCGCGGCGGGAGCCAGCCGGGCGGAGAGGGCGCGGATCGACGCCGAGGCGGCGGCCAGGCCGGCCGCCTGCTCGGGCGTCCCGACTTGGGCGGCCAGCGGCGCGGCGGCGCAGACAGCGGCGGCGAAGAGAAAGTGTTTCATGTCGATAAGATACCTCGAACTCGGGCCGCGCACGAGGGTCTCAAGTCCCTCCGCGCGCGGCCCGATGGTCCTAGAGCAGGTTCCGGGCGATCGCCGTGAACGCGTCCAGCGTCGCGCCGTAGACCAGATGCGCTCCCAGCCCGAACGCGTGCGTCGACGCCGGATACTCGTTCGGCGCGCGCGACAGGCGCAGAGCGGGCAAGGCGGCCACGTCCGCGCCGAGCCAGACCGCCGTCCCGTACCCGGTGCCGCGGCCCGCGCCGACCGCCGGCGCCCGCCGCGACAGCACCCCGTACAGCGCGCCCAGTAGGCCCCCGAACGCGTAGTGCACGACGGGGTCCATGCGCTCGGCGTCGCGGACCGACAGCTTCTTCCCGGCCACGCGCTCGGCCACCGCCGAGGCCGTCTTCGCCGTCGGGCTCATACCCTCGGGCGACTTGACCGTGCGGCGCTCCAGCTCCGCGTGCGACAGCGAGTTCTTCATCGCCTCCATTCCCGTCTCCATGAAGACGTTCATCACGGCCGCGGCCACCAGCCCTCCGATGAGTCCGGCCAGCGCGTCCTTCGCGATCGAGTCCTGTTTCTGTGCCATGGGGCCGATTCTAGCGGAGACCCCGAGACGCGCCTATAAAGGCCTCGTCACGAATTCTTGACGGCGGCCCGAAAGGCTATAATGGCGGCCATGGGCGAATTCGATCCCGCCGCCTTCACCGAGGAGTCGCGCGCGACGTGGAACGCCGCGGCTCCCCGCTACGACAAGCTCTCGGCCGCCCTGTTCGACCCCATCGCCGAGGAGTTCATGGCCTTCCTCGGCCTGCGAAAGGGCTGGCGCGCCCTCGAGATCGCCTCGGGGCCCGGCGTCGCCTCGCGCGCCGCGGCCCGCCGCCTCGGCGAGAAGGGAAGCCTGCTGGCGACCGACTTCGCCGCCGAGATGCTCGCCGCCGCGGCCGCTTATCCGGCCGAGAAGCGCGCCGCGCCCGTCGAGCGCCGCGTCATGGACGCGCACCGGCTCGACGTGCCCGACGCCGCCTTCGACGCCGTGTTCTGCCAGCTCGGCCTCATGCTCTTCGCGCGGCCCGACGCCGCCTTGGCCGAGATGTCCCGCGCCGCCAAGCCCGGCGCGCCGGTCGCCTGCCTCGTCCAGGGCCGCCGCACGTCGATGATGTTCACCTCGCTCGTGCTCGACGCCATCATCGCGCGCGCCCCGCACCTGCGCGCCCCCCAGGGCGCGCCGACCATCTACGCCTTCGGCCCGGACAAGATCCTGGAGGAGGCCTTCATGCGCGCCGGCCTGACCGAGATCGTCTCCAAGCGCCTCAGCGGCTCCTTCCGCTTCTCTTCGCCGGAGGAGTACTGGACGACAATGACCGAGGGCGCCGGCAAGACCGGCGCCATGCTGCGCTCGCTGCCGGCGGAGCTGCAGGCGAAGGTGAAGTCAGACGTGCTGCGCCGCGCCGCCAAGAGGCGCGTCGGCGCCTTCGTCGAGATCCCGTACGAGTTCGCCATGGCCGTCGGCGTCAAGCCGTCCCGGAGATAGGATGCTCTCACGATTCGAGGCCAACGTCTACGCGCAGCCGGGACTGGTGAACGCCGCCCTCAAGGCGGCGGCGCCTTCTTGGATGAAGCGTCCGGCGGGCCGCAAAGCGTTCATCGTCGGCGTCGGCACCAACCACCACGCGGCGCGGCTGGCCGCCTGGCTATGGAGCCGCGCCGGCCTTGACGCGCGCGCCGTGCACAGCTACGACTTCGTCGCCCGCCCCTATCGCCTCTCGCGCGGCGACCTCGCGGTGTTCCTCTCGCACCGCGGCGGAAAGTCCTACACCGTCACGGCCGAGGCCATGGCGCGGCGCGCCGGGGCGGAGACCGTGATCGTCACCTGCGCCGGCAGCGCCTGGAAAGCCCCCCGCCGCATCGAGACCGGGCCCATGGAGAACACCGGCGCTTTCACCCAGTCCTTCACGACGACGATGGCCTGGCTGCTGCGCTGGGCGGGCAAGCCCGCCTTGCTGGCGCCGTTCAAGGCCATGGAGGACAGCCTGCGCTGGGGCCCGGCGTTCCCGCGCGTGCGCCCCGAGACCGACCTCGTGCTCATCGGCGACGGCCTGCGCGAGTGGGTGGCGTGCGAGATCGCCCTTAAGCTCCAGGAGGCGGCGTACGTGCGCGCCCGCTCCTTCGGCCTCGAGGAGTTCCTCCACGGCCCGCGCGTCTCCGTCGGCGAGGGCTCGCTCGTCGTGGGGTTCTCCAGCCGCAAGGAGAAGCGCTGGGACGCGGCTCGACGCTACCTCAAGACCGTCGAGGTCCCCTTCGTCGAGGCCGCCTCCGAGGACTGGCTCGCCCAGATCCTGTGGGGACAGCGCTTCACCATCGACTGCTGCCGGCGCCTGGGCATCGATCCCGACCTCCTGCGCGCCGACGATCCCCGGTACCGGCGCGCTCTGGCCGAGACCTAGCCTCGCGGCGTCAATCCTCGCGGCTCGAGAAGAGGCTGGCGACGATGGCGCCGGCGACGAACGCGATGCCAACCGCCTGGATCGGGTTCTCCGAGATCCACTCGCCCGAGGTGCGCACGAGCTTGCGGCCCTGGCCCTGGGCCTCCAGCAGGAGATCGTTCCCGCGATACCGGGCCTCCCGGAGGAAGGACTCGCCGCGGTGCTTCGCCTCCTCGCGCAGCTTCGCCAGGCGCAGCTTCGCGTCGTCGATCGCGCTGTGCGCGATGTGCTGGGCGCGCGCCGCCGCCTGCTTCGCCCGGTGCTCCGCGTCGTGATGGTTCATAGGGCCTCCCCCTCCGCGTCGCGCGGAGTCGTTGGAAGCTTAACGAACTGCGCTCAACGGCGGATCAACCGCTCCGCAAGTCCGCGTCAAGAACGAGCGGTCAGCGGTAGGGCCAGGCGCCGTCGTAGCAGTACTGCGCGGGGAGGTCGCGCGCGTCGCCGTGGACCTTGCCGGCGCCGAGGATCACGGCGAGCTTGCGCGAGCGGACGTCCGCCTTGTACTTCGCCTTCACGTGGCGCAGGCGCAGGTCGAGGAGCCGCTCGAGCAAAGCCGTCGCGCCCGCCCGGGGATGGCCGCGCCGGTAGGCGGCGTAGTCGTCGAAGTCCGCGGGGTACAGCCCCCCGTTCTGGACCTGGACGTCGAAGAGGAACAGGTAGGCGCGCAGCTCGCGCACGCCCGCGCGCGACTCGTCGGCGAGCGCGCGGTCGTGATAGCGCGCGGCCGCCGCGACCTGGATGGACACGTAGTCGCGGCTGGAGGCCAGCGCGGAGAGCTCCGCCGCCCAGGACGGGATGAAGCGGTCGCCGCCTTCATAGAGGTTCGCCGCGGCCCATCGCACGCTCTCCTGGTTGGCCGCCGTGGCCTGCGGGCCGCCGTCCTCGCCGGGATCGTCGAGCGCCGACAGGGGCGCGGAGGCGAGACCCAGCCGGGCGTCCCTCCGCCATTCGGCCAGCATGTCGAGCAGAGAGCGCAGGTGCTCCGGTCCCACCAGCGACCTCAGCGTCTCCGGGTGCTCGTCGCGCAGGCGGATCAGCATCGGCTGGAGCGAGCCCTGGCCGAGGCATTGATTGAGCAGGCCGAGGCTCAGGCCCTGCCCGTCGAAATTATTGGTGAGATTGACCCAGGCGTCGGTCCCCTCGAAGCTCCCGGAGACGTTGAGCGCGAGCTCGAACGCCGCGCGGTCGGCGGCCGTCATCGACTCCGGCCACGTCACGCCGCCGAAGTCGAGCTCCGAGCAGACCTGGGGCGCCTGCGGCGCGTCCGCGAGCGGCGCGAGCCGGAGCGCCGGCAGCGCGTCGAGCGCGGCGGACCAGGCCTCGTCGGCCGAGACGCGCGAAGCCTCGGGACCGGCCGCGCGCGCCGGAGCCGGCGCCAGCAGGACGGCCGCGAGGAGGGCGCCCATCATGCCGCTTCCTCTTCCCACAGGCGCAGGCCGCCGGCGAAGGCGTTCCGGTTGCTGCCGAGGCGCGCCCCGGGCGGCAGCTCCTTGAGCTTCTTCGCGTTGCCGCCCCCGATGACGAGCTCCTCGGCCTGCAGGCCGAACTTGAGCAGGGCGGCGACCTTGAGGACCTCGCGCCGCCAGCGCTTCTTGCCCAGCTTGGAGAGACCCTTGCGGCCGACGTAGTCCTCGTACGAGCGGCCGTTCTTGTACGGAAGCTGTCCGAGCTCCAGCGGCTGGAGCACGCCGTCGGCGATCAGCGCCGAGCCCATGCCGGTGCCGAGGCCGAGGAACAGCATGCGGCCGCCGTGGTAGCTGCCGAGCGCCTGCATCGCGGCGTCGTTGATCACGCGCACCGGGCACCCGAAGGCCTTGCGGAAGTCGAAGCCCTTCCAGCCGCGCCCGAGGTTGACCGGGTCGCTGAAGGACCGTCCCTTCACGACGGGGCCGGGGAAGCCGATCGTGACGCGGTCGTACTTCCAGTCCTTGGCCGCGCGCTTGACGAGGGAGGCCATCCGCCGGGCGGTCATGTCCGAGCCCGAGGGGATCTTGCGCGGCTCTTTCATGCCGGCGGCGAGGATCTTGATGTGCGTCCCGCCGACGTCGACGACGAGGACGGCGCCGGCGCCCTGCTTGTCCTTCATGCGATCCTCCGTTTCGCGCAGAGCCGCCCGTAGCGGCGGGCGGCCTGGTCGGCGCGCGCGTAGAAGGCCCGGTCCGGCCCGCCGCGGCCGCCCGCCAGCTCCAGCGCGCGGCGGGCGAGCGCCCCGCGCAGGGCGTCGTCGCTGCCCTCGATGAGCCTCAGGCCGCGCGCGTCGCGCAGCAGGCGCTCGACGGGCTCGGGCTCCTCGCCGCGCGCTCGCTGGGAGTCCGCGGTCTCGTAGCCGCGCCCGCCGCGCAGCTGCAGGGCGAGATCCGCCGCCTCCCACGCGGCGGAGGCGGCCCAAAGCTTGGCCAGCGCCGACTCCCAGCGCTCGGCGCGGCCCGCGTCGGCCTCCGCGGCGGTCCGCGCGCTGACGCCCGACAGGCCGGCGACGAGCGCTTCCAGCCGCGCGAGGCGCTCGGCCACCGACGGGTTGCGGGCGAGGATCGTCCCGGACACGCGGCGATGCCGCGCCCATTTTTTAGAGATCCGCAGGCACTCGCCGGCGAGGCCGAGCGCCCGGGCCGCGATGCTGAGGCGGCCCGCGTTCATCGCCGCCAGGCCCAGGCGCAGGCCGTCGCCCTCGGCGCCGATCCGCCGCGCGGCCGGGACGAAGACGCCGCGCAGGCGAAGGACGCCGTTCTCCATGCCGCGCAGGCCCAGGAAGCGGCAGCGCCGGACGACCGAGAAGCCCGGATCGCGCGCGTCGACCGCGAACAACGAAGGCCCGCCCGGAGCGCGGGCGACGACGAACACCCAGCGCGCGACGGGTCCGTTCGTGATCCAGAGCTTCTCGCCGTCGAGGCGCCAGCCGCCGCGGACCCGGCGCGCCTTCGCGGCCACGGCGGCGGGATCGGTGCCCGCGCCGGCTTCCGTCATCGCGAAGGCCGACAAGTCGCCGGCGGCCAGGCGCGGGAGGAGCTCGGCGCGCTGCTCCGCGGTGCCGCCGAGCGCGAGCAGCTCGACGGCGAGGGACTGCGTCGTGATCCACATCGACAGTCCGGCGCTGCGCGCCGCGACGAGCGCGACGACGCGGTGATAGTCGGAGTGGCTCAGGCCCAGGCCGCCGTGCGCGCGCGGCACGCGCAGGCGGAAGGCGCCGAGGCGCTTGAGGGCCGCGATCGTCGACGGGGGCACGCGGTCGTCGCGGTCGATCGCGTCGCCGTCGACGCGCGCCAGGACGCGCTCGAGCTCCGGGCGCAGGCGCTTGAACTGCGGCCCCGGCGCCGAAGAAGCCGCCGGCGGCAAATGGGGAGCCGCGCCCTTCAACAAGGCGTCCGCGAGACTGGAAATCGGCGGCGGTCTCCGCACCGCCAGATTGTACTCGACCTCGCGCCAGGAACGCGATGCCTCATTGTCGCCGCGCGGCGCGGGCGCTCACGACTTTGCGCCGGCTGCGCAGGCCCCACGCGTGCAGGTCGTTGACGATGGGGCACAGCGTCTTGCCCAGCGCGGTCAGTTCGTGCTCGACGCGCGGGACCGGCCCGGGGTAAACGCGCCGGCGGATGATGCCCGAACGCCGGAGCTCGCGCAGCGCGTCGTTCAATCGGTTCTTCGAGACGCCTTGGAGGGCCCGAACGAGCTTTCCCGTCCGCTGCGGCCCGCGGCGCAGCTCCATCAGGATCGAGGCTTTCCAGCGTCCGCAGATCAAGTCCAGCGTGAAGTCTGCGTCGCTTTTCCCGGCGGTTCGACGGCGCGATCGGCTCATGCCCTCATGTTAGCGCCGGACCGAGGCTTCGTCTATCGCCGGCCGTTCGCTTTCTCGTGACCGAAAGCCGACCGGCGCCCTAGTCGGCCGGCTTCTGCCGTATGACCGTCCAGCCTTCGCGTTCGATGTAGCCCATGTAGATGCTGGAGAACTGCCAAGCGTCCTTCGGCGGCAGGTCCTCCGCGACCCGGCGGACCGCCAAGTGCTCCGTCGCGCCCCAGTGGACGATCTCGTCGGGAAACCAGCTGCGCGGGACGGCGATCAGCTCGATCAGAGGGCGCGCCGTGACGCCGATGAAGATTTCCTTGCGGGAATGGTTCAAGGCCTCATAGACGGAGAGGCGGGACGTCAATGCCGGGCCGTCTTGAGCCGCCGGAGGCTGCGATTCTCGGCCCCCCAGCGCTCCAGGGACTCGATGACGGGGGCCAGGGAGTGACCGCGCTTGGTCAGGACGTACTCGACCCGCGGGACCCGGCCCGGGAAGGACTTCCGCGACAGGATGCCCAAGCGCTCGAGCTCCTTCAGGTTCTGGTTGAGGCGATTCTTGGCGATGCCCTCCAGCGCCCGCATCATCTGGCCGGTGCGGCTGGGGCCGGCGGTCAAATGACGAAGGATGAACAGTTTCCAGCGCCCTCTCAGGATCTCAAGGGTCAGGTAAGCGTTATCTATATCCTTCGCCATAACGCGCGCTGGAACCATGAACGTCAATCTACATCGGCAACATCATTGCGTCAATCGGGTACGTTTTCGTACCCGGTACGACCGGGGGACCGGGTCGGGACGCCGCGAGACGACATTCTTGCGGGTTGGGCGCGAAAGTGGCATAATCGCCTCTCGACCACGGCGAGGTAGCTCAGTGGTAGAGCACCGGTCTGAAAAACCGGGTGTCGCCAGTTCAATCCTGGCCCTCGCCACCACTTTTCCGATGGACGCGGCCTCCTGCCGGATCGTGCTCGTCGGACCCGAGAATCCCCGCAACGTCGGCTTCGCCGCGCGGGCGATGCTCGCCTTCGGAGCGTCCGAGCTCGTCATCGCGGACGTTTCGTGGACGGAGGTCCCCGCCGAGGCCCGCAAGACCGGCGTCGCCGCGCCGGGGATCCTCGACGCCGCGCGCTTCGAGCCGGACCTCGCCGCGGCCCTTCGCGGCTGCGAGACCGCCGTCGCCTTCAGCCGGCGGCCGACCGCGCTTCGCCAAGAGGAATTCGTCCTCCCCTCCGTTCCCGCCGGCCTCGGCGCCTCCGGCCGGACGGCGCTCGTGTTCGGCCGCGAGTCCAACGGCCTCACGCGCGAGGAGCTCGCGCTGTGCCCGTTCCTGGCTCGGATCCCGGCTCGCGCCGGGATCAGCTTGAATCTAGGACAGGCCGTCGCGGTCGCGCTGTTCGCGCTGACGGCGCCCGCGCCGCGCGCCGCGGCCGATCCCAAGAAGGCGCGCGCCGCCGCCTCGGTCGACCAGCTCCTCGGCCTCTGGAGATTTCTGGAGCCCAAGCTCGCGGCCGCCCCGCGCTTCACCGCTCCCCGGCTCCAGCGCATCCGGCAGATGCTCTACCGCCTCAAGCTCGACGACGAGGACTTCGACCTGCTGTTCTCGGTCATGAGCGAGCTGGCGCGCCCCGCCGCCGTCCGCCGCGCGTCGAAGTCCTGAGAGTTTTCGCTATACTTCCACGATGAACTCCATGCTCCTGCTGGCCGCCGCGCTCGCTCTTTCCCCGCTCTCCGCTCTCGCGGCGGACGCCCCCGCGCCCGTGATCAAGGCTCCCGGCGACATCGATTTCCACGCCTCCGGCAGCCTGCCGCCCGGAGCGGAGTATCACCTGATCTACGAGGAGCCCAAGACGCACGGGGTCGAGCTGATCGTGCGCATGCCGCGCGGCTACTCGCTCCCCGCGCACCGGCATACCTACGACGAGACGATGTACGTCATCAAGGGCAAGCTCATCCTGGGCTTGGGCGACAAGACCGAGACGGTCGGGCCCGGGGGCTACGCGATGATCCCGGCCGGGACGGTCTTCACGATGAAGGTCGAGGGCTTCGGCGGCTCGCAGTTCATCGCCGCGTTCAACGGCCCGTTCGACGCCAAGCCGGCGCCTTAAAGAAGGAACGGAAGCGCCTTCGGCTGGACCTCGAACACGGCCGGCGCGCGGCCGTCGAGGTCGCCGTCGATGTTGAGCGGCAGGACCTCGTCGGAATGGATCTCGAGGCGGCGCGCCCTCCGCAGGACCACTCCGGGCGCGCCGACGTGGCCGCCCGCGTAGATCGCCGGCATCAGCCGGAGCAGCTCCCCCTTCGACAGCGCGCCGACGGTCAGGACCTCGAGCAGGCCGTCCCGCTCGTCGGCGCCCGGCGCCAGCTTCATGCCGCCGCCGATGGTGCTCGTGTTGGCGGCGGCCACGAGGTGGTACTCGGCGGCCGGCTCCGCGACGCCGTCGACGACCAGGCGCATCCGCTTCGGCCGCGCGCTCGCGATCGACAGCAGGCCCTCGAGCAGGTACGTGAGCGTGCCGCCCAGGAATTTTCCCCGCCTCTCGACGCCGGCCGCGACGTCCCCCGCCAGGCCGAGCGCGGCGACGTTCAGGAAATGCCGCGCGCGCGGCGCCCCGTCGGGGGCGCGGAAGGTCGCCAGCGCCGCGTCGAGCCGCGTGCGCGTCCCCGCGGCCATCGCGGCCGCCCACGCCTGGGGGTCTCGAGGGACCCCCACGTGCCGCGCGAAGTCGCAGCCCGACCCGGCGGGAAAGGTCGCGACGACCGCGCGCCGCCGCGACGTCTCCGGCGCCGCGAGATAGCCGTCCACCACCTCGCCGAGCGTCCCGTCGCCGCCGACCGCGACCACGAGCTCGGTCCCCCCGAGCGCGGCCGCGCGCGCGAGCTCGCGGCCGTGGCCCGGCCGCTGCGTCATCGCGACCTGCAGCCCCGGCCACAGCGACTCCGCGAGCTCGCGCCCCCTCTCCCACCGGGCCCGTCCGCGCCCGTGGCCCGCCGCGGGATTGACGATGAAGAGCGCTTCGCATCCCGGGGACATCGGCGCGCCGGCGGCGGCGAGGGCCAGGCTGCGAGGTTTCATGCTCCTAGTATAAAACTCTTTTTCCCGGGGAGTTTGGCTTCAATGTTATACTCGCTGGGATGGCCGAGATCGCGGCGCCCCGCAACCCCTTCGACGACTCCGACCTGCGCCGGAAAGTCTTCCTCACGATCGGCTTGGCGGCCGTCCTGCGCGCGGGCGCCTATATCCCCGTGCCCGGCGTCGACGCCGGGGCCCTGTCGGCCCTCCTCGACGCCAACCGCGGCCCGCTCGGCGTCCTGAACGCCCTCACGGGCGGCGCGTTCGGCCGGTTCGCGCTGCTCTCGCTGGGACTCGTCCCCTACGTCAACTCCACGATCCTCGCCGGGCTCCTGAAGCGCCGCCGCGGCAAGAAGGAGCGCGCCGAGGCCGCGCGCCAATGGACGCTGCCGCTGGCCCTGCTGCAGTCGCTCGCGCTGTCCTACGCGCTGGCGCACTCGACGGCCCCGGGCGGCGCTCCGCTGGTGGCCGAGCCCGGCGCCGCGTTCTACCTCGTGGCCGCCGCGAGCCTGACGGCGGGCGCCATGTTCGTGCTCTGGCTGGCCGAGGAGATCACGGAGGCCGGCATCGGCGGCGGCTCCCTCATCGTCGTCCTCGTGAGCCTGATCGCGAGCTTCGTCTCCGGCTGCGGCGAGTATTTCCATCTGGTGCGCTTCGAGGAGCTCGGCGCGGTCCTCATCTTCTTCATCCCCATCGCGCTGCTCACCGCCGTCTGGTACGTCATCAGGATCGAGACGGCCCAGCGCAAGCTGACCGTCAACTACGCCCAGCGCATCGTGGGCCGGCGCATGTACGCCGGCACGGCCAGCGCCCTGCCGGTGAGGGTGGATCAGGCCGGGGCCGTCGCGGCGCTCTGCGCGGCCGCCGCCGGCTCGTCGCTCCTGCTCCTGCGCGGCGGCTGGCTCGACGACTTGGTCTACGCCGTCCTGATCGTCTACTTCGCCCGCTTCGCCGGAGCGCGGACGCTCGACGCGCACGAGCTCGCCGACCAGCTCAAGAAGACCGGCGGCTCGCTCGCGGGCGTGCGCCCGGGCGACGCGACCGCCTCGCGCATCCTGTGGGTCCACGACCGCGTCGCCCTGGGAGGGGCGGCCCTGATCGCCGCGGCGGCCGTTCTGCCGGACATCCTCCGGCGCGTCTTCCGCCTGCCGTTCTTCTTCGACGGCGTCGAGACCGTGATCGTCGTCGCCGCCGCGCTCGACGCGATGGCGCGCGTCGAGTCCCATTCGCTCATGCGCACCTACGCCAAGTACATGAAGCAGCCGGCGCGCTGACGCGCACCATGCGCGCGCTCCTGCTCCTGCTGCTCTGCGCGCCGCTGCGCGCGGCCGATATGAGCCTCGAGACGATCCGCGAGAAGCACGGCCTCCCCGGGATGGCTCGCGCGCGCCTGCAGGACGGCAAGCTGTCCGTCGAGGTCTCCGGCGTCCGCCGCTTCGGCGAGCCGGCGAGCGTCCGTCCCGGCGATCAATGGCATCTGGGCTCGTGCACGAAGGCGATGACCGCCACCTTGGTCGCGCTGTTCGCGGAACGCGGGCTTCTGCGTTGGAACGAGACGCTGCCGGAGCTGTTCCCTCAGCTCGATCTTGATCCCGCGTACGGCAAAGTGACTTTGGAGATGCTGCTCGCCCACCGCGCCGGACTGGCGGGCGATCTGCTCGCCTACGACGGCGGAAAGCTCTGGGGGCGGCTCTGGGAGCCCGGCCTCGACCCGAGCGAGGGCCGCGCCCTCGTCGCCAAGACCATGCTGGAGGCCCCGCCCGCCTCGCCGCCCGGCAGCCGCTACGAGTACAGCAACGCCGACTACATCATCGCGGGAGCCGTCCTCGAGCGAGCCGCGGAGACGTCATGGGAGAACATCATCCGGAAGGAGCTGTTCCGCCCTCTCGGGATGAACTGCGGCTTCGGTCCGGCGGGCGGCCACGTGCGCGAAGGCGGCGCATGGACGCCCGTGAACAAGGACAATCCGCCCGCTCTCGGGCCCGCCGGCACCGTCCACTGCGATCTGGCCTCCTGGGCCAAGTTCGCCCAGCTCCACCTCGACGGCGACGCGGGGCGCCCGACGCCGATCCTTCACCCCGCGTCCTTCGCGAAGCTTCACGCCGCCTATCCGGGCCAGGAGTACACCTACGGCGGCTGGATCCGCGTTTCGCGCCCTTGGGCCGGCAAGAGGGGTCTCGCGCTCAATCATGTGGGAAGCAACACGATGAACACGGCCGACATCTGGCTCGCGCCGGAGCGGAATCTCGCGCTGCTCTCGACGGCGAACGCGGCGGGCCCGGAGGCCTCGGCGGCGGTCGACGAGGCGGTCGGCTCCTTGATCCCCTAAACCGGGCGGCCTATTTTCGGACGCGGATCCCAGCCTTGCGGGCCGCGGTCGCGAGCGCGGCGTCGAGCGTGGCAAGGGGAAGCTGTCGGCGCGCGGCCAATTCCAGATAGGCCGCTTCGTAGGCCGTAAGCCCGTACTCGCGTCCCAGTGAACGCAGGCGGGTCGTACCTCACCACGTGCTTCCACGCAGGCGGGATCAGCGCCGCCACTCGCCCTACGAATTCCACGCCCGTTTACTCATAGTACGCCGGTCCGCCGTTCGTTTTGCTAACTTGATAGCGAACGATGTCCACTTGCGAACACGCCGGACGCGGCGTTATGCTCGAGGGCGGCCGGACAAAGAGAGGAGGGCGCCAGCTGGATGGAGAACCTCAACGCGGATCAACTCGCCTTCGCGCGATCGTTCAACTTCCGCCGGCGCGCGGGGCGCATGGCCGCCGCCGCCGCCGGCCTCGCTCTCGCGGCCGACTACGCCGCCGCCCGGTTTCGCGGGGGCTCGCTCCCGCCGCCGGCCTATGAAACGCCGATCTGGGCGGCAATCGGCCTGCTGTTCCTCTTCAGCTTCTGCCTGAATTGGGTCTGGGCTAAATGTCCGGGCTGCGGGCGTTGCATCGGCTACTCGTGGTGGGCGGCAAGGGGCTTGCCGCAAGGACTGCGCTGCGACAAGGAAATCGAGTGCGGCCAAGCGCTCGATTCATAGCTTCGTTCTCCCGAAGCCTTCGCCCGTCCGCCGTTGAAAAGAAAGGCCCCGGCTGGAGGGGTGCCAGCCGGGGCCTGTTTACGACCGAACGGTTCCTTAGTGGACGAGCTTGCCGGCGTCGATCATGCCCGCGCCCTGCTCGTCGGTCGACAGGCCCGGGAGCGGCTTGGCGGCCTTGGTCAGCTGATTGAGCACGCCGTCCGGGCCGGTCAGGCCCGTCCAGCCCTGCGACACCGCGAGCGCCGCGAGGCCGGTCACGTGCGGCGTGGCCATCGAGGTGCCGTTGTAGGAGATGAAGCCGCCGCCCAGCTTGTCGGAGACGACGTCCACGCCCGGGGCGATGAACTTGACCTGCGGACCGCGGCTGGAGAAGGAGGCGATGTGGTCGTTGGAGTCGGACGCCGAGACCGTGATGACCTCCGGGTACTGGCCGGGGAAGCCGACCGAGCCGCCCGAGTTGCCCGCCGCGGCGACGATGACCAGGCCCGAGCCCTTGGCGAAGCGGATCGCGCGGTGCATCGCGTCGCTGTCGGTCGGCGCGCCGAGCGACATGTTGGCGACCTGCATGCCGTTCTTGGCCGCCCAGACGATGCCGTCGATCACGTCGGAGAGGTTGCCCGAACCGTCCGCGTCGAGCACCTTGACCGCGTAGAGGCGAGCCTTCGGCGCCACGCCGACCACGCCCTTGCCGTCGCGCAGGGCGGCGATGGTGCCGGAGACGTGCGTGCCGTGGCCGTTGTCGTCCTGATAGTCCTCGGGCTTCTCGGTCTTGGTGATCGCCGAGTAGCCGCCGTCGACCTTGCCCGCGAGGTCCGGGTGGTTCAGGTCGATGCCGGTGTCGATGACCGCGACCTTGACGCCCGCGCCCTCGGTCGTGTCCCACGCCGCCGGAGCGTGCACGCGGTTGATGCCCCACGTGATCTCGGGGCGGTTGGCGAGAGCGGCGAGCTTGCCCGGGTTCTGGGTGAACTGGCCCGCCTTCGGGAAGTGGAAGGCCTCCATGTTCACCGCGAAGGGCGTCGCCTGGAAGGAGACCGCGGCCTGGTCGATCCACTTGACGCGCTGGTCGGCCTCGATGGAGACGATCGAGGCGTCGGCCGACTTGTTGGCGAGCGTCTGGCCCGCGGGAAGATCGACGACCGAGGCGGAGTACTCGTTGTCGGAGTCGCCGTCCGTGGCGATGTTCGCGGCGGCCTTCACGTTCAGGGAGGCGAGCGCGGCGTCGCGCCCGGCCTGCTTGACCTTGGGCTTGAACGTCACGATCCAGCGCTTCATGCCCGCCTGCGGAGCGGGGAGCGCGTTCGCCAGCCCGGGAGTGGCCAGCAGCGCCGCGACGGCGATCTTCAGCGTGAGTCTCATGCGTTTTCTCCTTTCCCGCCGGAGAGGGGTCCGGGCGGGCTGCGTCGTTGGGTGGAGAATAAGCGAAAGGCCTATATTGAACATGGGGCGTAGGGCCTAGACGCGGCTAGGTCCAAAGGCCTATATCCTAGGCCCTTCGTCCGGCGCCGCCTGGGCCCAATGGGGCCCGGCCGCCCCGCGCGAAACTCGGGCCTAACCGCCGCGCGTCCTATTGACGAAAAGCGAGTCGCGGTCTATACTGCGGACAGAGGTCGCCATGAAAAAAATCTCGACGAAAGCGAACGCGCGGTCGAAGGGATCCGGCCGCAAGGCGAAGGGCGGAAGACTCGAGCTCGACCGCGGCTGGAACGAGCTCGAGGCGCAGGCCGACCGCTTGAAGTCCGACTGGATGAGCCTCTCCGTCCAGCTCGGCATCGGCGGGCATCAGGACAAAGAGCCCGCCTTCGACTGACCGGCTCCTACTCCTCGTCGGCCGCGCGGCGCTTCTTGAGGCGCACCGCGCGGGACGGCTCGCGGCGGCCGTAGCGCTCCAGCAGCGACTCCGCGGCCGCGAACAGCGCTCCGGCCCAGCGCCTCGCGCGCACGCCCTCCACCAGCGCGTGACCGTCGAGCCTCGCCACCTCGCTCCACAGCTCCGGCGTCTTCCGGGCGTCCCTCTCCAGCGCCTCGTGCCGCTCCGGCTCGTGCGTCTTCGTGGGCAGGTGCACCTCGTCCTTGATCGCGACCGTCGCGTCGGCCGCGCCGCCCGCGACCGTCGTCACGCCCGCCGCCTCCGCGAACGCGGCGATGCGGTCGTCGAGGTCCTTCTTCTCGAGGTCGAGCGTCTTGAGCTCGTCCTTGACCTTGCGGCGCTTGGCCTCGACCTCAGCCAGCGCGTCGACGAGCTTGACCCCGTCGTCCCGCTTGCGCTCCTCCGCGGGAAGAGCGGCCACCTTCAGCGGATGGGCGAACACCGGGCACAGGTCGCGGTACTCGCACCAGTCGCACAGCGCGGTCTCGTTGGGCGCGAACTCGTGGTCGTGCTTGATGGCGGCGATGGTCTTGGCCACGTCCGCGAGCAGGCGCTCGCGCGCGGCGGCGTCGCGGACGGAGGTCAATATCTTGCCGTGGCGGACGTAGTGCCATTTGAGACGGACCTCCTTCGTGTCCGGCCATTCCCGGCGAACGGCGAGCTCGTACAAGGCCAGCTGCCAATCGGCGTCCGCGTGCTCCTGATTGGGGAGGCTCTTGGCCGTCTTATAATCGTGGATCTCGAAGGCGCCGTCGGGCGCGAGCGAGAGCCGGTCCACGAAGCCCTCGATGCGGTACTCGCGGCCCTCCACTTCCAAAGGAAAGCCGACGCGCTTCTCGACGGCCACCGTCCGGTCCTCCGAGAACGGCGCGTGCGCGCCGTAGTAGAGCTCGACGCAGTCGCGGCCGACCTTGGTCCAGTCCTCGCGCGTGAAGCGCGCGTCCTTCAGCTGGACGGTCTCGTCCCATTCCTCGCCCAGCGCCCTCTCGTAGAAGGCCTGGACCTCGGCCAGCGCCGGGACCTTCCCCCCCGAGACGAGGCCGTAGAGCTCCTCGAAGGCGGCGTGGACCGCGACGCCGACGACGGTCTCCGGCGTCTTGCGGCGGCGGGAGATCTTGTCGACGTAGCGGTACTGGTAGCGCCGGGCGCAGTTCTTATAGACGTCGAGCTTGGAAGGAGAGAACTTCGAGGACCTATCTTCTTCCATAAACTTCCTCGAATGAGCTCTCGGCGCTTCTAAAGGATCTCAAGCAAGGCGAAGTGCAGGTACTCGGTCTCCGGCATGGCGAGCAGGACCGGGTGGTCGGCCGACTGGCCCCGCAGGGCGACGACCCGGATCGAGCGCTGGGCCTTCGTCTGCGCGTCGCGCAGCATCTTCACGAAGTCCTCGCGCGAGACGTGGTGCGAGCACGTCGCGGTGGCGAGCAGGCCGCCGCGCGGCAGCGCCTTCATCGCCTGGGCGTTGAGCTTCGAGTAGAGCCGGATCGCCTTGGGCAGGTGCTTCTTGGCCGGCACGAGGCTCGGGGGGTCGAGCACGATCATGTCGGGCTTGAAGGGCTGCAGCGAGCCGGCGAAGGACTCGAGCGCCTGCTCGGCGTCCCCCTCGTCGAAGGAGACCGTGCCCTCGACGCCGTTGAGCTTGGCGTTCTCCTTGGCGAGCTGCAGGGCGGGGCCGGAGCTGTCGATGGCGAACACGCTCTTCGCGCCGCCCTTGGCCGCGCTGATCGCGAAGCCGCCCGTGTAGCAGTAGAGGTCCAGGACGTTGCGCCCCGCGAAATAAGGCCGCAGGAACGCGCGGTTGTCGCGCTGGTCGAAGTAATGGCCCGTCTTCTGCCCCTCGCCGATGGCGGCGACGAAGCGCAGGCCGCCCTCCACGATCGGCGTCTTCTCCGGCACGGCGCCGGAGAGCAGGCGGCACTCCAGCGGCAGGCCCTCGATCGCGCGCGTGCGGTGATCGTTCTTCAGGTAGATGCCCTTGGGCTTGAGCAGCTGGTCGAGCGCGGCCGCGACCATGTCCAGGCGCCGCTCGATGCCCGCGGACAGGACTTGCAGGACCAGCACGGAGCCGTAGCGGTCCACGACGAGGCCCGGGATGCCGTCGGACTCGCCGAAGCACAGGCGGTAGGCGTTCTCGCCGGGACAAACCCGCTCTCGATACGCGAGCGCGTCCGAGAGACGCTTGCGGAAGAACTCGGCGTCGATGACGTCCTTCGGCGAGCGAGTGAGCATGCGGCCCGCGATCAGGCTGTTCGGGTGGTAGAAGCACAGGCCCAGCTCGTGGCCGGTCGAGGTCACGATGACCGCGAGGTCGCCGGGCTTGGGCTCGCCCTCCGCGCGGACCTCCTTGATCTCGTTGGAGAAGACCCAGTTGTGCCCTCCGAGCAGGCGCTTCTCCTGCGACGGGTGCAGGATGACGCGGGCGAGGGTCTGGGGTTCGGCGGCGGTCTCTGACATCGGGGCTCTCCAGGGCGCGCGGGATCGCGCGCCTCGGGACATTCTACCGTTTCGGGAGCCCCGATGTCAGGACGATCTAGGCGCCGGCGCCGACGGCTTCCTGGTGCTCCGCGTCCACCGCGAACGAGATCTTGGCGTCGAGGCGGTACTGGAGCTTGCCGCCGTTGACCGCCACCTGCATGTTCTCGATGTTGAGCGACTTGATGTTGCGGATCGACTTTGAAGCCTCGTCGATCGCCTGCTTCGCCGCGTCCTCCCAGCCCTTCTCCGACTGGGCCAGCACTTCGATCACTTTCATCACGGCCATGGCGCTACCTCCCTGCATCTCGTGCGGCGGAAGGATGCTACCCGCGATCGCGGGCCGCGGTCCATGACGGGAACGCCAGGCTTATTTGACGCGCCTGCCGCTCGAGAGGCGGGCCCGATGACCCTGCGCCAATTTCACGAGCTGCGCCGGACGCGACGCCTTCATGCGGTTCGCCGAGCGGCGCGTCGATCGGCGCGACGGCTTGCCCGCCGGAGAATCCTCGAGCGAGTAGGGCGCCTCGCGCTCGGCGTGCAGCGAGAAGTTGCGTGACGCGGTGCGCCCGTGCCGCTGCCGCTCGTCGGCCGGTCGGGCGCCGCCGGGACGGGCCGGCCAATCGCGGTCCGGCCTGCGCGCCTTCTTGGGCCCTGAGCGCGCCTCGAGGTACTTGAACGCGTCGGCTTTGCTCGCCATGGGTGCCTCCTGCGTCCCACAGTATAGCCCCGAGGCGCCGCACGGCGCCGTCAAATGCGGATGACGGCCGCGCGACGGACCCGGGACCTTCGGTCCGTTTTCCCCCGGGTCCAATGCCCGGCCGATCGTGACGCCACCGTCATTTTGGACGGGCGGCGCCGGGTTAAAATGATGATGACGCAATCATGACGCTGGAGGCACCGATCCATGAAGTCCATGAACCCGCTCATTCTCGTCCTCGCGCTGTCCGCCGTCGCCGGCTCCGCCGCCGCCACCCCCCTCGACCTGGCCCTCGACGCGGCCGTCGAGAAAGCCCGCGAGGCGGTCGCCGCCGCCCGCGCGCAGGCGCCCGCCTCCTGCGAGGACGCCAAGGAGCTCGAGACCCCTCTCGAGCTGACCGTGACCTACCCGGACGGCTCCTTGCCCCTCCGGCTGCGCTTCGAGTACGCGGGCTGCGGCTGGGAGCCGCGCAACGACTATCTGCCGCCCTACACCACGCGCTCCTACCGCGCGGAGGACGGCTACGGGCTGACCATCGTGACCGACGACGGCCGGGACGTCTCGGAAGTCCTGCTCTCGAAGGGCAAGGCGTGGGCCGGAAACTTCGGCGGCCTGTCCAACGCGGCCATCGTCTCGGGCGATCCCGTCCGCGTCCAGCTCACGGACCACGAGGACTATAAGATGAAGGCCGGCGTCGCGGAGCTGCGCAACGCCGCCAAGCCGGCGTACCCCGAGCTCAAGGCCTGCGAGGCCGCCGATTGGTCGCTGGCGTCCGGCGTCGGCGCCCCGGTGCGCGACGCCTCCGGCGCGCCGGAGACCGGCTTCACGCGCGGCGGACCGTCCCTGGTCCTGCTCACCAAGACGGCCGCTTACTACTACCACGAGGACTGCGACATCTGCGCCGAGCTCACGAAGTGCGAGCTGGCGACCGGCAAGCTCAGCAGCGTCATCGCCGCGCACTCGGTGTCCTGCGACGACATGACGACGGTCCGCTCGGAGGCCGGCGCGGTCTACGACGCCTGCGCCGAGAGCCGCTAGGCTTCCGCGACGCTCACAGCCCCGCCGCGTTCCAGGTACGCGGCGGGGCTTTCATTTGAGGGGCCGATCGGCCGGGCCGCGCTAGGCCGTTCGCCCCAGGCCGCCGGCGGCGGCGGCCTCTATACTCGAGGCATGAGGCGCCTGCTCGCCGTCCTGCTGCTGCCCGCCGCCGCGCTCCCCATCCGCGCCCAGGCCCAGCTGGCCGACGCCGCCCGCGCCGCGCCCCGCATCCTCATGCCGGGAGCGCCCGTCGGACAGGCGCCCGGCCTCATCCTCGTGGGCGCCGGCGCGGCGACGCCGGCGCTCGCCGCCGGCGCTCCCCCCGCTCTCGTCATCCCCGCCGCGCCCGCGATCCTGGCGCCGGCTCCGATGATCGTCCCCGCGGCGCGCGCCATGACCGAGGAGGAGGCCGCGCCGGCGACGCCGCCCTCGCAGGCCGGCCTCAAGGCGCTGGCGGCCTCTCTCGCTCCCGCCGCCGAGCCGGACGGAACGGACTCCTCCGCCGAGCGGGCCCGCTCCCTCGACTCCCGATTCGACGGGCGTCTCGCGCCGGAGGCCTCCGATTGGACGGGCGTCTCGGCGGATTTCTCGCGCGGGCCGCTCGCGCCCGGCCTGCCCGCGGTCGAGCTCGGCGCGCGGTCGCTGATCGCGCGCCTGCTGCCGAGCCTCTACCGCCGCGCGCCCCTGACCGCCGCCTACGACCGCGGCGAGAACCCGTCGACGGGCCACACCTGGACCCCGGAGCGCGGCCACGTCGTCGAGCTCGCCCCGGTCCGCGCCGACGCGCGCGGCGAGGTCGCCTCCGCGTTCGGCGCCCCGAACTCCCTCCGCGTCCAGCAGAAGATCGAGCGCCTCATGGAGTTCGCCCACGAGTATTTCCACGTGCTGTTCGACACGGGAGTCCGCCGACAGGAGAACCATCCGCCCCAGTCCGCCTACGCGGCGATGACCGAGGGCTTCGCGGTGAGCGGCGAGCAGCTGCTCATCAAGCGCCTTCTCGACGAGGCCCCATCGCTCGGCCTCGGCCCGCGCGACGCGATGGACCTCGCCGCGATCGCCGCGGCGCGCAGCCGCTGGCTCGACGTCGAGGACAATCACTACACCGAGGGGATCCTGGCTTGGCGCAAGGCCTATGAGAGGGGCGGCGCGGCCGGGCTCGTCGAGCTCCTGTCCTCGCTCTCCGCGCGGCGCATGATCGCGACCCCGCGCTCCGACCCGGCCTATCAGCTCGCGCTCGGCGAGCCCGAGCTGCTCGCGGGCTATCTGGGCCGCGACGCGGCCTCGCCCGCGCGCCGCGGGCTCGAGGCGTTCGCCAAGGCCGCCAAAGGCGAGGCGCTGACGGAGGCCGAGACGAAAGACGCCGCGGCGGCCGCGAAGAAGGCGGGGCCCGACGGCTGGCGCCGCCTCTACGAACGCACGCTGTTCGCCGACAAGCGCCTGAAGGATCCGCCGGCGCAAGCGTCGAGCGGGTCGTGGTGGGACAAGAAGACCGAGGCGCCGGTCTCCGTCGAGGCCGCGTTCGCGCTCGCGCGGCTCGATCCCGAGGCGGCGGCCGCGCTCGCGCGGCTCCTGGCGGACACGATCTCCTCGCCGGGAGGCGCGGGCCGCCTCTTCGGCAGGCCCGGCCCGAACGAGACGCTGAACGCGATCGCCGCGGGCGCCGAGGCGCTTCCTTGGGACGCGGCCGGCCGCAAATCCTGGGACGCCGGCCTCATGCGCTGGCTGACGGGCGCGCGCTAGGCGGCGAATTCCTCGGCCGGCGCCTCGGCCCGCTTCTTCGCGAAGAAGAAGAACAGCAGGACCGCGTCGATGGAGGCCACGAGCATCAGGACGTAATAGGAGCGCAGTCCCGCGGCGAGGTGCAGGCCGCTGAGGACCTTCGACAGCCCGAAGCCGACGACCCAGGCGTCGAAGCTCATGCAGATGCGCCGGAACGTCTCCGCGTTGAGGTGGTGGATCAGGTAGTAGCCCAGCGGCATGCCGATCAGCACGCTCGGCACGATCGCCCCCGCCAGCCGGAGGCTGTGGACGCTGTACAAGCCCAGGAAGGCGTACGCCGACGCGGTGAAGACCGACTCCGCCGTCCGGATGAGGCTCAGCGCCGCGCGGAAGTCCTCCTTCGGAAGGCCCTGGTTGTTCAGCAGGACCGCCAGCGGCGGGCCGGAGATGGTCGTCAGCGAGTAAAGGATGCCGATGCCGAAGCCGAACGGCGCCGCGACCGCCTTCTCCGCTCCGGCGCCGAGCGGGCGGCGCAAGCCGCCCGCCTGCAGGAGGATCACCGGCAGGATGACGACGTACGTGACCAGCTTGAGCCAGTCCGGGGACACGCGGAACAGCACGTAGCTCCCCGCGACCACGCCGGGAAAGACGCCCGCGACGATCGGCAGCGCGCGCCGCAGCACCCGCGCCAAGCCGCGCCGGTTGATGAACATCGAATAGACGTTGACCGCCACCTCGACGAGCACCATCGCCGGATTCAGGATGCGGTTCGTGAGGTAGAGCAGCGACACCGGCACCGTGATCGAGGAGAAGCCGTAGCCGAGCGCTCCGTTGACCGTCGCGGCCAGGAGGGTGATCCCGCCCAGGATCGCGAGCTCGGCGAAGCCGGCGTGGACGATCATGGACCGCGCCTATGCAGTCCGCACTCCTTCGCGCCGCTCGGATTCTCCCACCACCACCTCCCGGAGCGGGGATCGGCTCCGGGCTGGACGGCGCGCGAGCAGGGCTCGCAGCCGACGCTCGGGTAGCCCTCGTCGTGCAGGCGGCTGTAGGGCAGGCGCCGCTCGCGGATGCGGCTCCAGACCTGCGCGCTCGTCCACGCGGCCAGCGGGTTGAGCTTGCGCAGGCCGAACTCGTCGTCCCACTCGACCAGGGCCGCCGCCGCGCGGTCGAGCGACTGCTCGCGGCGCACGCCCGTGATCCAGGCCTTGGCGCCCGCGAGCGCGCGGCGCAGGGGCTCGACCTTGCGCACGCGGCAGCAGAGGCGGCGCAGCTCCGGGCTCTCGTAGAAGAGGTTCGGCCCGTGCCGGCCGACGAGCTCGCCGACGGCCTCGGCGTCGGGGAAATACGTCTCGAGGGTCAGCGACGGATAGCGCTCGCGCAGGCTCGCGACGAGGTCGTGCGTGGCCTGCGGCAGTCGGCCGGTGTCGAGCGTCACGACGCGCGGGAAGTGTCCGATCGCGTCGAAGGCGTCGAGCAGGACCACGTCCTCCGGCCCGAAGCTCGACGCGAGCACGAGACGCCCTCCCGGGAAGCGCTCGAGGCTCCAGGCCAGGAACTCCTCGACGCTGAGCCCCGCGAGGTCGTCCGCGAGCGCGGCCGCGGCCGCGCGCTTCTCCTCGCTCATGACGCGCACTCCCCCTTGCCGGTCTTGACGGCGAATTCGGCCCGATGCCCTCCGACTTCCTCGAGAGCCGTCGCCGCGTCGCGGTACTTCTCCGGAGCCTGGGCGAACGGCGGCAGCTCGGCCAGCGGCGCCAGCTCGGCCTTGAGCAGGTCGCGCCCGTAGCGCTCGACGAAGGCGTTGAACGTCTCGCCGGGCTGGCGGTTCTCGTCGTAGATCTCGACGAGCCGCGCGACGGCCTCCGGGACGTTCGACGCCGGGATCTTGAGGAACGGCTCGGCGAACGCCTTCTCCGCGTCCACGTCCCCAAGCGCGCCGCCCAGCATCAGCTGGTACGTCGGAGTCTGGCGGCCGTCGATCGTCTTGGCGCCGCCGTACAACCCGATCGGCGCGATGTGGTGCTGGCCGCAGGAGTTCGGGCACCCGGAGATCTTGATGCGCACTCCCGACAGGTCCGCGATCCGCGCCACCTCCCTCTCGAGGCGCGCGGTCAACGCGCGCGCCATGCCCCGCGAGGACGTGATGCCGAGCTGGCAGGTGTCCGCTCCGGGGCAGGACGTCACGTCGACGAGCCGCTCCGCCCCGGGCTTGGCGAGCCCCGCGTCGCGCAGCAGGGGATAGACCTCTCCCAAGGCGGCGTGCGGGACCCAGCGCAGGGCGACGTTCTGCTGGACCGTCGTGCGCAGCGTCCCGTTGGAGTAGCGGCGCGCGACCGCGGCCAGCGCGCGCAGCTGGGCGGCCGTCACGTCGCCGAGCTCCAGGCGCACGTGGATGAGGACGTAGCCGGGCTGCTTCTGCGCGGTCACGTTGCTCAGGAGCCAGCGCTGGAAGTCGTCGCCGTCGGGCGGCTCGGCGCGGGTCCAGGCGGAGCGCGTCGCGGCGCCGGCCGCCGCGCCGGGCCGCTCCGTCCAGACGTCGAGCGCGGGGAATTGGTCCGCGCACGCGAGCTTGAGCTTCTCGCGCTCGCGCAGGACCTGCGCGCGGAAGCTCTCCCAGCCGAGCTTCTCGACCGCGTACTTCATGCGCGCCAGCATCTTCTGCTCCCGGTTGCCGGCGCGGTCGAAGACCCGCACGATCGCGGCCATCGTCGGCAGCAGGTCGGCCTCCGGCGTGAAGTCCTCGAGGCGGCGGGCGGCCTTCGGCTGAGCGCCGAGTCCCCCTCCCACGTACAGCTCGAAGCCGCGCTCCTCGCGGCTGTCGGAGCCGGGCCGGACCGCGGCCACCGCGCCGATGTCGTGGATGTCGGGGAGAGCGCAGTCGCGCCGGCACCCGGAGAAGGAGACCTTGAACTTCCGCGGCAGGGTCTGGTTCATCGGGTTGCGCAGGAAGTAGCGGGTCGCGGCCGCCGCGTAGGGGCTCACGTCGAAGGGCTCCAGCGCGCAGACGCCGGCTTTATGGCACGCGGTCATCGTGCGCATCGTGTTCGAGCACGCCTCGCGCGTCGTCAGCCCCACGGCGTTGATCTTCTCGAGGAACGGCGCGGCGCTCTCCGACTCCACGAAGTGATATTGGAAGTTCTGCCGCGTCGTGACGTGCGCGACGCCGCGCGGCGTGCTCTCCGCCAGCTCGGCGAGCGCGTCGAGCTGGTCCGCGTTGAGCCCCCCCGCCGGAATCTTCACCCGGACCATGTGCATGTCGGCCTGGGCCTGTCCGTAGACCCCGTTCTGCAGGCGGAAAGCCCTGTACTCGTCCTGGGAAAGCTCCTTATTCCAAAATCGCCTCGTGAACTCGTCGAACGTGTCGACCTCCTCCGGCTTCGCCCAGGAGGACCAGACCGCTCCCGGATCGCCGGGAACCTCCTCCGCGTCAGGCACGCGATCGCGCTTCGACATGGCTCCTCCCTTCCGCGGCGGCGGCGCCGGCGGCTCCGCGCCAATTCAAATCCCGGCTCAGCGCGACGACCGCGCCGACGACGATCACGGCGGGGGCGGAAAGCCCCGCCTGCCGCGCGGCGTCCGGCAGGCCGGCGAGATCGGACACGACGCGCTTCTCGCCCGGCCAGCCCATCGAGCCCAGCGCAGCGGCCGGCGTCGCGGAGCTCCAGCCGAAGGCGATCAGGCGGTCGCAAAGGCCGCGGAGCGCGGAGACGCCCATGAGGACGACCAAGGTCCCCTGCGGGGAGATCCTCGCCCAGTCGACGCCGGGTCCTCCGTCGTCGAGCTCGCACGCGCGGCCCGTGACGACGGTCAGCATCGACGAGAAGCGGCGGTCGGTCACCGGGATCCCCGCGTACGCCGGCGCGGCCACGCACGACGACACGCCGGGCACCACCTCCCAAGGGATCCCCTCGCGGGTCAGCGCCTCGGCCTCCTCGCTGCCGCGGCCGAAGACGAAGGGATCGCCGCCCTTGAGGCGGACGACGCGCAGGCCGCGCCGCGACAGAGTCGCGAGCAGGGCGTTGATCTTCTCCTGCGGCATCGCGTGGAGGCGGTCGCGCTTGCCGGCGTCGACGAGCTCGGCGCCGTCCGGCGCGAGCGCCAGGATCTCCGGGGTCACCAGCGCGTCGTGCACCACGGCCTGCGCCGCGCGCAGGCGCTCGGCGCCCTTGAGCGTGAGCAGGCCCGGGTCGCCGGGACCCGCGCCCACGAGCGAGACCAGGCCGGGCGCCGTCACGGCAGGCTCCGCTCGAGCGCGCGCGCGGAGCCGGCGGCCGCCGCGGCCTCGAGGACCCGCCGCCGGCGCGGCAGGCTCAAGCCGAGCAGCCGCGGGCGCAGGCGGGCCAGCGCCGAGGCGAGCCGGACGTCCTCCGGGGTCAGGAAGCCCTGCAGGCGCCGGCGCAGGCGCCGCGCGAGGAAGGGGCTGGCTCCGCCCGTCGACACCGCGATCGCGAGACGGCCCCGCCGCACGACGGCCGGGACGAAGAAGTCGCACAGCGGCGGCCGGTCCACGACGTTCGCCCAGATGCCGCGGCGGCGGCATAAAGCCGAAACCCTCGCGTTCAGCTCCTCGTCGTCGGTCGCGCAGACGGCCAGGGACGCGCCGTCGAGATCGCTGTCCCGGAACCGCCGCTCGACGACCCGCGCGGCGCGCTCCCACGCCTCGGGACAGACGCGCGGCGCCACGATCTTCACGACCGCGCCGCAGCGCGCCAGGTCGCGCGCCTTGCGCGCGGCGATCGGCCCGCCGCCCACGAGCAGGACCTTCTTGCCCTCGAGACGCAGGAAGGCGGGGTAAGGCGCGGCCGCCTTCATATCAGAGGATCATCCCCGCGCCCATCGTCGCGTTCGTCGTCTCGTCGATCAGGATGAAGCTTCCGGTCGCCCGGTTCTCGCGGTAGGGGTCGGCGCAGAGCGGGCGGCTGGCGCGGATTCGGACGACGGCGAAGTCGTTGAGCCCCACGCCCTGGCCCGCCGGGACCTCGCGCAGGCCGCGGATGTCGAGCTTGTGGCGGACCGACTCGACGACGCAGCGCGTCTCGAGGGTCGTCTGGCGCAGCAGATAGCGGCTCCCCGGGGTCAAGGGGACGGGCGACATCCAGCACACGCTGGCCTCGAGCTCGGAGCCGACGCGCGGCGGCGCGGCGGGGCTGGCCAGCATGTCGCCGCGGGCGACGTCGACCTCGTCGGCGAGCCCGACCGTGATCGAGGCGGGCCCCTCGGCGCGCGCCAGGGGCCGGCCGCCCGCGTACAGCGACGCCACGCGCGTGCGCGTCCCCGCGGGCAGGACCACGACCTCGTCTCCCTCGCGAAGGGAGCCGCAGGCGAGGTGGCCCGTATAGCAGCGCGCGCCCCCGCCGCCCGCCCCGCGCGGCAGGATCGTGGATTGGATCGGCAGCCGCAGCGGCGCCGGGCGCGAGGCGCAGGGAGGCTCGACGCTCTCGAGGTGCGCGAGCAGGCACCGGCCGCGATGCCACGGCATGCGCGCGGACGGCTCGACGACGTTGTCTCCCTGCAGGGCGCTGATCGGGATCACCGCGACGTCGGCGAGCTGCAGCGCGCCGGCGAGCTCCTGGACGCGCCGGGCCACGGCGCGGAACGCCGACTCCGAGTAGGCGACGAGGTCCATCTTGTTGACGCAGACGACCAGGTGCGGCACGCGCAGCAGGGAGGCGATGGAGCAGTGCCGGCGCGTCTGCTCCTGGAGGTCCTTGGTCACGTCGACGAGGATCACCGCCGCGTCGGCGGTCGACACGCCGGTGACCATGTTGCGCGTGTACTGGAAGTGCCCCGGGCAGTCCGCGATCACGAACTTGCGCCGCGGCGTCGCGAAGTAGCGGTAGGCGACGTCGATCGTGATGCCCTGCTCGCGCTCGGCGCGCAGGCCGTCCGTCAGCAGCGCGAGATCCAGGCCCTCGGCGCCGCGGCGGGCGCTCGCCTGGCGCGCGGCCGCGAGCTGGTCCTCGAGCACGGCCCGGCTGTCCACGAGGAGGCGCCCGATCAAGGTGCTCTTGCCGTCGTCGACGCTGCCCGCGGTGGCCAGGCGCAGCACGTTCATCATCAGAAGTACCCCTGGCGCTTGCGGTCTTCCATCGCGCTGTCGGAGACCTTGTCGTCGAAGCGGGTCCCGCGCTCCGACGTCGCCGCCGCGGCGATCTCGCCGATCACCTCGTCGATCGTCGACGCCTCGGACTCGACGAGCCCGGTGCAGGTCATGTCGCCGACCGTGCGGCAGCGCACGCGCAGGGACGCCTCGGTCTCACCCGCCCCGGCCTTCACGTTGTCGCACGCCGCCAGCAGGGTGCCGTCCGCGCGGCGGACGCAGCGCCGCTCGTGCGAGAAGTAGATCGACGGCAGAGGGATCTTCTCCTCGCGGATGTAGGCCCAGATGTCGAGCTCGGTCCAGTTGCTCAGAGGAAACACGCGCATGTGCTCGCCGGGGCGGACGCGGCCGTTGTAGAGGTTCCAGACCTCCGGACGCTGGGTCCGCGGCTCCCACTGGCCGAACTCGTCCCGGAAGGAGAAGATGCGCTCCTTGGCGCGGGCCTTCTCCTCGTCGCGCCGCGCCCCGCCGATGACGCAGTCGAACTTCATCTCCGCGATCGCCTCGAGCAGGGTGATCGACTGCAGGGCGTTGCGCCCGACGCGCGGGTTCGAGTTCTCGACGGCGCGGCCTCGGTCGATGCTGTCCTGCACGCGCCGCACGAGCAGCTCCTCGCCGAGCTCGGCCGCGAGCCCGTCGCGGAACGTCAGCGTCTCGGGGAAGTTATGCCCCGTGTCGACGTGGAGGAGCGGGAAGGGCAGGCGCCCGGGCCGGAAGGCCTTGGCGGCGAGATGGACGATGACCGTCGAGTCCTTGCCCCCGGAGAACAGCAGGCACGGGCGCCTCGCCTGCGCGGCGGCCTCCCTCAGGATGTAGATCGACTCCGCCTCCAGCTCCCGCAGCTGGCTCACGCCCGCGCTCCCGTTTTCATGCGGGGCATGGTAGCCCATGGCGGCTCCGCCAACCATGGACGGCGGGTCAGGTTAATATCGAGGAATTGTGGCGGCGGGGCCTCAGCGCGCGGCCGCCGTCGACGAGGACGTCGCGACGGCCGGGGCGCCGCCGTACGGGAGCCGCGACTGGTCCCAGCCGCCGCCGACGGCCCCGATCAGGGACACGGCGGCCTGCATGCGGCGGCTGAGCACCTGCGCGGCCGCGCGCTCGCTGGTCAGCGCGATGTTCTGCGTCGTGATCACGTCCAGGTACGACACGATGCCGCCCTTGTAGCGCTCGACCTCGAGCGACAGCGACTGCTCGGCCGATCTCGCGGCCGCGTCCTGGTGCACGCCTTCCACCGCCAGGTAGGAGAGCGAGGCGAGGTCGTCCTCGACCTGCTGGAACGCGGTCAGCGCGGTCTGCCGGTAGCTCGCGACCGCGGCGTCGTACAGGTCCTTGGCCTGGCGGTACTGCGCGCGGTGCCGGCCGAAGTCGAGCACGGTGCCCGCCGCCGAAGCGCCCAGCGACCAGACGCGGCTGGGCCAGTCGAACCACTGGGCGAGCGTCGCGCTCTGGTACCCTCCCGACGCGGCCAAGGTCACGGTCGGGAAGAACGCGGTTCGGGCCAGGCCGATGCCGGCGTTGGCCGCCGCCGCCTGGCGCTCCGCCGAGGCCACGTCCGGGCGCCGCTCGAGCAGGCGCGAGGGAACGAAGGCCGGCACGGCGGGCGGGACGCCCGTGATCGGCGCGGTGCTCAAGGAGAAGGAGGCCGGCGGCACCCCCGTCAGGACCGCGATCGCGTGCTCGAACTTCGCCCGGGAGAGGGCCACGTCCGCGGCCTGCGCGCGCGCGCTGTCGAGCTGCGTCTGCGCCTGCGCGACGTCGGCCTGCGAGGCGATGCCGGCCCCGTAGCGGACCCGGATGAGCTCGAGCGCCTTCTGGTAGCTGTCGAGGGCGGACAGCAGCAGGCCCGACTCCATGTCGGCCTCCTCGAGCGAGAAGTAGTCGAGCGCCAGCTGGGTCTGCAGGCTCAAGCGCGCGTTCTCGAGCAGGGCGGCGCTCGACTGCGCGTCGGCCTTCGCGACGTCCACGCTCTTGCCGATCGCGCCCCAGAGGTCGGGCTCCCACGCCGCCGAGAGGCCGGCGCTGAGGTTGTCGGTCGTGGGGCGCGGCCCCAGGCCGCTGATGAAGGGACGCTGGCGCTGCGCGGCGCCGTTGGCCGTGACGTCGGGGAAGTAGCCGGAGCGCTCGGCCCGGACGAGCTCCGTCGCGGCGCGGTACGAGGCCTGCGCCTGCTTGAGGGACTGGTTCGACGCGACGACGCGGCTCTCGAGGTCGTCGAGCCGGGGATCGCCGAACAAGGTCCACCACGGGCCCTTGGGCTCGGCGTCCCCGGGGGCGGCCGGGCGCCAAGTGTCGGAGGAGACCGCCGGCATCTCCTTGTAGGCCTCCGGCGTCTCGACGGAGGGGCGATGATACGCCGGGCCGAGGCAGCCCGACAGGAGCACGGCGGTCCCGGCGAAGGCGAACGAGGCGAACGGGGTCTTTTTCATCGTTTCAGATCCTCGAGGCGCTGGCTTCGGACCGCGGCGCGGCGGAACGCAGGCGCGCGAAGAGGTCCGCGAGCCAGCCCGGCAGCTTGTCCATGTAGAGATAGACGATCGGGGTGGTGAACAGCGTGAGCATCTGGCTGACGATGAGCCCGCCCACGATGGCGATGCCCAGCGGGCGGCGCAGCTCGGAGCCCGTGCCCGTGCCGAACGCCAGCGGGACCGCTCCGAGCAGGGCGGCCATCGTCGTCATCGTGATCGGCCGGAAGCGGAGCAGGCAGGCCTCCTCGATCGCCGCGCGGGCGCTCTTGCCCTCCTTGCGCTGCGCGTCCAGGGCGAAGTCGATCATCAGGATGGCGTTCTTCTTGACGATGCCGATGAGCAGGATGATGCCGATCAGCGCGATCACGCTGAGGTCGGTGCGGCAGAGTATCAGAGCCAGCAGCGCGCCCACGCCGGCCGACGGGAGCGTCGAGAGGATCGTGACCGGGTGGATGAAGCTCTCGTACAGGACGCCGAGGACGATGTAGACCGCGATCAAGGCGGTCAGGATCAGCACGGGCTCGTTGGACAGCGAGTCCTGGAAGGCCTGCGCCGTGCCCGAGAACTTCCCTTGGATCGACGCCGGCATGCGCATCCGGGCCGTCGCGGCGTTGATCGCGTCCACGGCGTCGCCGAGCGACTCGCCCGGCGGCAGGTTGAAGGACAGCGTGACGGCCGGGAACAGGCCCTGGTGGTTGACGACCAGCGGCGTGCTGCGCGGCGTCAAGGTGGTGAAGGCCGACAGCGGCACGTCTTGGCCCTTCGAGGTGCGGACCTTGAGCGTCCTGAGCGTGTCGGGCGACTGCCAGTACTGCGGCGCGACCTCCATGACCACGTGATACTGGTTCATCGCGGCGTACATCGTCGACACCGGCCGCTGGCCGAACGCGTCGTACAGCGCGTTGTCGACGTCGGCCGCCGTCAGACCCAGGCGCGAGGCCGAGTCGCGGTCGATCGTCAGCCAGGCCTCCTGGCCTTTGTTCTGCTGGTCCGTGTTCAGGTCGACGATCTGCTTGACCCCGCGCAGGCGCGCCATGACCTTCGGCGCCCACTCGGTCAGCAGGTCGAAGTCGGGGCTCGTCAGCGTGTACTGGTACTGCGCGTTGCTCGAGCGGCCGCCGATCTTGATGTCCTGCACGGCCTGGAGGAAGAGCCGCGCGCCGGGCACGCCCGCCGTCTTCTTGCGGATGCGCGCGATCACCTCGTCGACGCTCATCTTGCGCTGGTCCAGGTCGGAGAGCGAGGCGAACATGCGGCCCGAGTTCGTGCCGCCCCTGCCGCCGCAGAACGCGACCAGCTGGGTGATCGCCGGGTCGGACTGGACGATCGTCACGAACTCCTTGAGCTTGTCGCGCATCGCCTGGAAGGAGATGTCCTGCTCCGCCTGGATGCCGCCGGTCAGGCGGCCCGTGTCCTGCTGCGGGAAGAAGCCCTTGGGGACGGCCATGAACAGGCCGACGTTGACCGCGATCGTGACCGCCAGCGTCGCCATGGTCGCGCGGGGGCGGTCGAGCACGTAGCGCAGGCCTCGCCCGTAGAGGCCCAGGGCGCTCTGGAAGAAGCGCTCGGTGGCCAGGTAGAGCTCGCCGTGGCCGTCCGGGTCCTCGTGCTTCAGGAAGACCGCGCACATCATCGGCGTGGCCGTCAGCGAGACCACCATCGACATGAAGATCGTGATGGAGAGCGTCATCGCGAACTCGCGGAAGAGGCGGCCGACGATGCCGCCCATCATCAGGATCGGGATGAAGACCGCCACGAGCGAGATGCTCATCGAGATCACGGTGAAGCCGACCTCGGCGGAGCCCTTGAGCGCCGCCTCGAGCGGATGAAGGCCCATCTCCAGGTAGCGGGCCACGTTCTCGATGACCACGATCGCGTCGTCGACGACGAAGCCGGTCGAGATCGTCAGCGCCATCAGCGAGAGGTTGTCGAGGCTGTAGCCGAGCAGGTACATGACGCCGAACGTGCCGATCAGCGAGAGCGGGACCACGACGCTCGGGATCAGGGTCGCCACGAAGTTGCGCAGAAAGACGAACACGACCAGGATGACCAGCGCGATCGAGAGCAGCAGGGTCTTCTCGACGTCGCGGATCGACGCCCGGATCGTCGTCGTGCGGTCGACCATGACGTCCAGGTGCACGGAGGGCGGGATCGCGGCGCGCAGCATCGGCAGGACGTCGTAGACGCTGTCGACGGCGTCGATGATGTTCGCGCCGGGCTGGCGCGTGATGATCAGCAGCACCGACGGCTTGCCGTTGGCCATCCCCGCGTTGCGCAGATCCTCGACCGAGTCCGTCACCTCGCCGAGGTCGCCCAGGCGCACCGGCGCGCCGTGCGAGTAGGCCACGATCAGCGGCTTGTACTCCGAGGCCTTGAAGAGCTGGTCGGTCGCGCTGATCTGCATCGCGCGGTGGGCGTCGGCGAGCTCGCCCTTGGGCTTGTTCGCGTTGACCGTGGCCAGCTTGGCGCGCAGGTCGTCCATGCGGATGCCGTACTTGTTGACGACCGCGGGGTTCAGCTCGATGCGGACCGCGGGCAAGGAGCTGCCGCCGACCGTCACGTCGCCCACTCCGGAGACCTGGGCGAGCTTCTGCGCGAGGATGGACGAGGCCATGTCGTACATCTGGGCCTGGCCGAGGACGTCGGAGGTCAGCGCGAGGATCAGGATCGGCGCGTCGGCGGGGTTGACCTTGCGGTAGCTCGGGTTGCTCGGCAGGTTGGCGGGCAGGTTGCCGCGGGCCGCGTTGATCGCGGCCTGGACGTCGCGCGCCGCGGCGTCGACGTTGCGGTTGAGGTCGAACTGCAGGGTGATGCTCGTCGTGCCCAGCGAGCTCGACGAGGTCATCTCGGTCACGCCGGCGATGCGGCCGAACATGCGCTCGAGCGGCGTCGCGACCGAGGAGGCCATCGTCTCCGGGCTCGCGCCCGGCAGTCCCGCGGAGACCTGGATCGTGGGGAAGTCGACCTGGGGCAGCGGCGACACCGGCAGGAGCCGGAAGGCGATCCCCCCCGCGAGCGCGATCGCGATCGTCAGCAGAGACGTCGCGACCGGCCGGCGGATGAAGGGCTCGGACAGGCTCATCGCGGCGGCCCTACGACGGCTCCGGGAGCGGCTCGTGCCCGGGCGCCGCTCCGGCGCGACGGCTCTCGAACCAGGAGACGAGCCGGGCGAACTGGAGGTAGATCACGGGCGTCGTGTACAGCGTGAGCAGCTGGCTGACGAGGAGTCCGCCGATGATCGTGATGCCCAGCGGCCGCCGCAGCTCGCTGCCGGTGCCCGTGCCGAGCGCCAGCGGCACGGCGCCGAGCAGGGCGGCCATCGTCGTCATCATGATCGGGCGGAAGCGCAGCAGGCAGGCCTGGTAGATCGCCTCCTCGGGCGCCTTGCCCTCGTTGCGCTCGGCCTCGAGCGCGAAGTCGATCATCATGATGGCGTTCTTCTTCACGATGCCGATGAGGAGGATGATGCCGATGAGGGCCATCACCCCGAGGTCCTGCCGGAAGATGATCAGCGCGAGGATGGCGCCCACGCCCGCCGACGGCAGCGTGGACAGGATCGTGATGGGATGGATGTAGCTCTCGTACAGCACGCCGAGGACGATGTAGACCGTGATGATGGCGGCAAGGATCAGGATGGGCTCGTTGGCGAGCGACGACTCGAACGTCGAGGCGGTGCCCTGGAAGTCGCCGCGGATGCTCGGCGGCATGCCCAGCGCGGAGATCGCCTTGCGGATCTCCGTCGTCGCGGAGCCCAGGGAGGCGCCCGGGGCCAAGTTGAAGGAGAGCGTGACCGACGGGAACTGGCTCTGATGGTTGATCGCCAGCGGCGCGGAGACCTGCTCCGCGCGCACGAGCGCGCTCAGCGGCGCCTGCTGGCCGTTGGAGGTCGGGACGTAGATGTTGCGCAGCGCGTTCTCGTCGAGCTGCCACTCGGGCCGGGCCTCGAGCACGACGTGGTACTGGTTGGACTGCGTGAAGATCGTGGAGACCTGGCGCTGTCCGAAGGCGTCGTAGAGCGCGTCGTCGATGTTCTGCGGCGTGACGCCGAGGCGCGCGGCGCTGTCGCGGTCCAAGTGCAGCAGCAGGCCCAGGCCGTCGTTCTCCTGGTCGGTGGCGACGTCGCGCAGGTCCGGCAGGGTCTTGAGCGCCGCGACGACCTTCGGCGCCCAGGAGTTGAGCTCCTTCGCGTCGGGGCCCTCGATGGAGTACTGGTACTGGGTGCGGCTGACGCGGTCCTCGACGGTCAGGTCCTGGACGGGCTGCATGTACAGCTTGACGCCGGGGACCTTGTCGAGCTCGGGCTGCAGGCGCCGGATGATCTCGGAGGCGCTCGCGTCCCGGTCGGCGAGCGGCTTCAGCGTGATCTGGATGCGCCCGCTGTTGGGCGTCACGTTCGTGCCGTCCAACCCGATGAAGGACGACAGGTTCTCGACCGCGGGGTCCTTCAGGATGACCTTGACCAGCTCCTGCTGGCGGGAGGCCATCTCGGCGAAGGACACGGTCTGAGGCGCCTCGGAGATGCCCAGGATCACGCCCGTGTCCTGGACCGGGAAGAAGCCCTTCGGCACGATCAGATAGAGCACGAAGGTCAGGACCAAGGTCCCGACGGCCACCCACATCGTCTCCTTCTGCCGCTTCAGGACGATCTTGAGGTAATGGTCGTAGAGGCGCGTCAGGCGCTCGAAGCCCTCCTCGAAGTACTTGAGGATCTTGTTCTCGCTCTCGGCGTGCGCCGTGAGGATCTTGGAGGCCATCATCGGCGTCAGCGTCAGCGAGATGATCGCCGACATGATGATGGTCACCGCGAGCGTGACCGCGAACTCGCGGAACAGGCGGCCGACGATGTCGCCCATGAACAGCAGCGGGATCAGCACCGCGATCAGCGAAACGGTCAGGGACACGATCGTGAAGCCGATCTCCCCGGCGCCCTTGAGGGCGGCGTCGAACGGCTTCTCCCCCATCTCGATGTAGCGCGCGATGTTCTCGACCATCACGATGGCGTCGTCGACGACGAAGCCCGTCGAGATGGTCAGCGCCATCAGGGACAGGTTGTCGAGACTGTAGCCGAGCAGGTACATCACGGCGAAGGTGCCGATCAGGGACAAGGGGACGGCGATGCCCGGGATCACGGTCGCCGGGATGCTGCGCAGGAAGAGGAAGATGACCAGGATGACGAGCGCGATGGTCAGCAGCATCTCGAACTCGACGTCCTCGACCGAGGCTCGGATGGTCGTCGTGCGGTCGGAGATGACCTGGACCTTCACCGTCGCGGGCAGCGACGCCCGCAGCTGCGGCAGGACGCGGTTGACGCGGTCCACCAGGCCGATGATGTTCGTGCCCGGCTGCCTTTGGATGTTGAGCAGGATGGCGGGCGTCTGGTTGACCCAAGCCGCCTGCTTGACGTTCTCGGCGCTGTCGACGATCGCCGCGACGTCGGAGAGGCGCACGGGCGCGCCGCGGCGGTACGCGACGACGATGGGCGCGTAGTCGGCCGCCGACATCAGCTGATCGTTGGCGCCGATCGTCCAGGCTTGGCGCGCGCCGTCGAAGTTGCCCTTGGCCTGGTCCACGTTCGCCTGGCCGAGCGCCAGGCGCAGGTCCTCCAGGCTCATGCCGTAGGAGGCGAGCGCGACGGGGTTCGCCTGCACGCGCACGGCGGGCCGCTGGCCGCCGCCGATGCTGACCAGGCCCACGCCGGGCAGCTGGGAGATCTTCTGCGCCAGGCGCGTGTCGGCGAGCTCCTCGACCTGGGGCAGGGGCATGGACGGCGAGGTCAAGGCGAGCGTCAAGATCGGCGTGTCGGCGGGGTTGGTCTTGCTGTAGATCGGAGGGTTGGGCAGGTCCTTGGGCAGGTAGGTGGTCGCGGCGTTGATCGCGGCCTGGACCTCCTGCTCGGCGACGTCGATGTTCAGGTCCAGCGCGAACTTGAGGGTGATGATCGAGGAACCGAAGGAGCTCGCCGAGGTCATCTCGCTCAGGCCCGGGAGCTGGCCGAACTGCTTCTCGAGCGGCGCCGTGACGGACCCGGCCATCACCTCCGGGCTCGCGCCCGGATAGAACGTCTGGATCTGGATGATGGGGTAGTCGACCTGCGGCAGCGCGGAGACCGGCAGCTGCTGGAAGGCCACGAGGCCGACCAGCACGAGCCCCACCATCAGCAGGGCCGTGGCGACCGGCCTCAGGATAAAGATCCGGGACGGATTCACGGCGCTACTTGGCCTTGTGCCCGCGATGAAGGGCCGCGCTGGCGGCGCCGGCGTCCGCGGCCGGAGGCGTCGCCGGAGCCGCCGGGGCGGCGACCTGCACCTTCGAGCCCGGCTGAAGGTTGTCCGCGCCGTCGACGACGACGGTGTCGCCGGCGGACAGGCCCGAGTCGATGGAGGAATCGCCGTTCTCGACGACGCCGACCGTCACCGGGCGGGCCTCCACGGTGCCGTCCGGCTTCACCGCGTAGACGAAGGAACCCGACGAGCCGCGCTGGATGGCGACGGTGGGCACGATGACCTGGCCCTTCTTGACGTCGAGCAGCATGCGGACGTTGACGAACTGGTTGGGGAACAGCGAGTTCTCCTTGTTGTCGAACACGGCCTTGAGCTTGGAGGTGCCCGTGCCCGGGTCGATCTGGTTGTCGACCGTCTGGAGGTAGCCGTCGGCGAGCTTGGCCGACTTGTCGCGGTTGTACGCCGTGACCGGCAGCTTCGCGCGCTTGGCGACGGCCTTCATGACGGCCGGCAGGTTGTCCTCGGGGAGCGTGAACACGACGGAGATCGGGTGCAGCTGCGTGATCACCAGGATGCCGCTGGGGTCGTTGGCGTGGACGATGTTGCCCGGGTCGGTCTGGCGCAGGCCGATGCGGCCGGAGATCGGGGACTTGATGGCGGCGTAGTCCAGCTGGAGCTTCGCGGCCTCGACCAGCGCCGTGTCGTTCTTGACCGTGCCCTCGTCCTGGCCGACCGTCGCCGTCTGGGTGTCGAGCTGCTGCTTGGGGATCGCGTCGAGGGCGATCAGGCCCTTGTAGCGCTCGAGGTCGAGCTTGGCGTTGGTCAGCAGCGCCGTGTCGCGGGCGAGCTGGCCCTCGGCCTGGTCGAGCGCGGCCTGGAAGGGCCGCGGGTCCACCTGCGCGAGCAAGTCGCCGGGCTTGACGTCCTGGCCCTCGCGCACGGGGACCGACATGAGCTGGCCGTCCACGCGGCTGTGCACCGTGACGGTGTAGAACGCCGCCACCGAGCCGAGGCCGTCGAGATAGACCGGCATGTCGCCCGAGCGCGCGGCGGCGACGCCGACCGGCACGGCTCCGCCCCCCTTGCTCGCCTTCGGGTGAGAGGCGGAGCGGCGGCCGAGGGCCCAGACGCCGGCGGCGGCGACGACCGCGGCCGCGGCCCACACGCGGCGGTCCTTCTTCCAGGAGCGGGGATTCGAGACGGGGAAGCGGTCGTTAAAGTCCTTCAAATCTTGGGGCGGGAGCGGTGGGTTGGTTTTCATGGGTTCCTTCTATAGGACGAACCTCGGGGAGCCGTTGTGTCGCCATAAATGACCGGTGAGTCATTGTAGCACTCCGTTGACCCCCCGCGGACGAAGCGCTAGACTCTGACCGCCCGTGAGACAGTCGAAGTTCCCGACGGCGGCCCCCGCGCTCATCTGTCTTCTGGCCGCGGCCGCCTGGGCCGATTCGCCGGCGGCGGATCGCTTCAGCGTCCACTATCAGGCGACGGTGATCGACCAAGGCGACGCGCGCTTCACCGCCCCTTACTCCGGGCCCAACAGCCTCCGCCCCGACCCGGAGAGCGCGACGTCGGCGACCTCCACCCTGTTCCTCGGCGCGCGCCTGCGGCCCGGCACGGAAGTCTACGCGAACCCCGAGCTCACCGCCGGCAGCGGCCTCAGCGGCTCGCGCGGCGTCGCGGGCTTCCCGAACGGCGAGACCTTCCGCATCGGCGAGTCGGCGCCCACGGTCTACGCCGCGCGGCTGTACCTGAAGCAGATGTTCGGCCTCGGCGGGGAGACCGAGGCGCTCGCCGAGGGCCCGAACCAGGTCGCGGACGCCGTCGCGGCCCGCCGCCTGACCGTCGTCGCCGGGAAATTCGGGCTCGCCGACTACTTCGACGGGAACGCGTACGCGCACGATCCTCGCTCGCAGTTCATGAACTGGACCTTGATGGCCGCCGGGGCGTGGGACTACCCGGCGGACACTCGGGGCTATACGTGGGGCCTGATGCTGGAGTACCGGGAGCCGGAGTGGGCGGTGCGCGGCGCGGCCGTCGCCGAGCCGAAACAAGCCAACATGCTCGATTTCGACCGGCGGATCGGGCGGGCCGACGGCTCCGTGATCGAAGGCGAGCATGAGCTCCGCCTGATCGACGGCCGCCGCGGGACGGCGCGGCTGCTCGTCTACCTGAACCAGGCGCGCATGGGAAATTACGACCAGGCCCTCGCGCGCCCGGGCGTTCCCGACGTGACGGCGACTCGCGAGTACGGGCGCACCAAGTACGGCGCGTCGTTCAACGCCGATCACGAGCTGACCGAATCCCTCGGCGGCTTCACGCGCGCGAGCTGGAGCGACGGCCGCAACGAGACCTGGACGTTCACCGAGGTCGACGCCTCGCAGTCCCTCGGCGTCGAGTGGACCCCGGCCCGCTGGAACCGCCCGCAGGACCGCTGGGGGACAGCGGCCGTGGTCAACGAACTCTCCAGCTCCCACCGGCGCTACCTCGCGAACGGCGGCAGCGGCTTTCTGCTCGGCGACGGAGCCCTGCACTACGGCCCGGAGATGATCGCGGAGACCTACTACCGCTGCGAGGTCCGCGAGCACCTCTTCGTGAGCCCGGACTACCAGTTGCTCGTCGATCCCGGCTACAACCGCTCGCGCGGGCCGGTCTCGGTTTGGGCGCTGAGGGTCCATGCCGAGTTCTAGGGCGAGATGATCCTGGCCCTGATGCTCCTCCTGCTGACGGCCCCGGCCCGGGCGGAGGCGCCGCCGAACGAGGGCGGCAATCGCGTCGCGACGGCGGTCAAGGATTTCGTCTTCCATCAGACGAAGACCGGCATGCTCGTGCGGCTCCCCACTTTCGACGTCGATCCCAACATCGGTCCGACCTACGGTTTCGTGGCCGTTTGGGTCAACGGCACCGCGGAATCCACCTCGACCATCAAGTCCGTCCACGCCCCGTCGGTCGACTACAACAGCCATTTCGGGATCACGGGCGCGTATCAGTACTTCTATTTCCCCTCGCGACGGACCGACATCTCGATCCGGGGCTCGCTCTCCCAATACTGGAACCGCGAACTGGTCGCCGAGTTCGAGACGAAGGAGCTCGGCGACCGGAACGTCTACTTCGACGGGAGGGCCGAACACTCGCGCGACGGCGCCAAGCATTTCTTCGGGATCGGCCCGAACACGCCGGAAAGCGGAGAGTCGAACTACACGCTGGACACGCTGAACTACTGCCTGACCGCCGGAATACCTCTGTGGGACGGGAGCCCCCTCAGCGTCCAGGCGCGGCACGCCTTGCAAGCGGACGAGATCGAGGGCTCGTTCCCCCCGATCCCCGACACGGTACAAGCGTATCCGGCGCAAACGCGCGGCCTGCAATACCGCCGCATCAACGTCTCGCATCGCGCCTATCTCATCTATGACACGCGCGACAGCGCGGACACGACGTCGGCCGGCACGTACGCGGAAACCTTCATCGGCGCCTCGCGCACGGACCTCCTCAGCGCCTACAACTACACGCGCTACGGCGCGACGCTCAAGACTTTCTTGCCGGCCGCCGCGGGCGCCGGAGACGAGCCGAAGTTCATCTCGGCCCTGCGCGTCACCTTCGAGGACCTCAATGGAAGCCCGCCGTTCTACCTCCTGCCGGAGCTGGGCGGAAAGTATTCGCTGCGTTCCTACGGAGACGGCCGCTTCTACGACCACTCCATGATCGACGCGACGATCGAGGAGCGCTGCCGCGTCTACCAGAAAAGGATCGCCGGGATTCCTCTTTCGTTCTGGGTGGACCCCTTCGTCAGCGTCGGCACCGTCTCAGCGGAGCCCGACCTCATGCGGGCCAATTACATGCACCCTGCCTTCGGCGCGGCCCTGCGCGTCGTGAGCCGCCCGCAGATCGTCGAGTCCCTCGACTTCGGCTACGGCCAAGAGGGGCTGAAGACGTTCCTGGACGTCCGCTACTCCTTCTAGCAGCCGCCGCGGGCCAGGATCTCGCGCGTCGCCGCCGCGTACGGCTCGAGCGAGAAGCAGGCGTCGAGCTCCTTGGCGGTCAGGCGCTTGGTGACCTCGGGGTCGGCGCCGAGCGTCTGCCGCAGCGTGCCCTCCCCCTTCCAGGTCTTCATCGCGCTGCGCTGGACGAGGTCGTAGGCCTCCAGGCGCCCGAGGCCCGCGTCGATGAGGCGCAGCAGGACCTTCTGCGAGAACACGAGGCCGTGCGAGCTCTCCAGGTTCTTCTTCATGCGCTCGGGGTACACCTGCAGGCCGTCGAGGACCTTCGCGAGGCGGTCGAGCATGAAGTCGAGCGCGATGTTTGCGTCGGGCAGGATCACCCGCTCGTTGGAGGAGTGCGAGATGTCGCGCTCGTGCCACAGCAGGCAGTTCTCGGTCACGGTCGCCTCGTAGCCGCGGATCAGCCGCGCCAGGCCGCAGAGGTTCTCGCAGAGCACGGGGTTGCGCTTGTGCGGCATGGCCGAGGAGCCCTTCTGCCCCTCGGAGAACGGCTCCTCGAGCTCCAGGATCTCGGTCTTCTGCAGGTGCCGGATCTCGAGGGCGACGCGCTCGATCGCGCAGGCCGACAGCACGAGCGCGTGGAAGTACTCGGCGTGCCGGTCGCGCGGGATGACCTGCGTGGAGACGGCCTCCGGCCGCAGTTCGAGCGCGTCGAGGACCCTCGCCTCGACCTCCGTCGAGAGCTGCGTGAAGGCGCCGACGGCGCCCGAGATCTGGCCGTAGGAGATGATCTCGCGGGCCGCGCGCATGCGCTTGAGGCAGCGCAGGGCCTCGGCGTGCCAGCCGGCGACCTTGATGCCGAACGTGATGGGCTCGGCGTGCACGCCGTGCGTGCGGCCGACCATCCACGTGCGCTCGTGCTTGCGCGCCAGCGTCTTCATGCGGCGCGCGACGGCCTCCCAGCCGGCGATGAGCAGGCCGGCGGAGTCGCGCAGCTGGATGGCGAGCGCCGTGTCGAGCACGTCGGAGGAGGTGATCCCGTAGTGCAGGTAGCGGTCCACCTTCGGAGCGGACTTCTTGAGCTCGCCGGCCACGGCCGAGATCATGCCGATGATCTCGTGCCCGGCCACGCCCTCCTTCCTGCGCGACGCCTCGAGCAGGGACTTCTGCAGGAGGCGCTTGAGGACCTTGAGCTCGGAGGCCGGGATGCCCTTTTCGGGAGCGAGCGCCTTCAAGAGCTCCTCCTCGACGCGCAGCATCGCCGACAAGCGGTGCTCGTCGGACCAGAGCCGGCCCATCTCGGGACGAGTGTAGCGCTCGATCATGGTCTCACTCCCCCTCGGGGCCGGCCTCGAGCTCGCGGCGCCGCGTCGACAGCGGCACGCCCGCGGCGCACTGCGGGCAGCCGTCCGGCGGCGCCGCCTGCAGGGGATAGGTCACGAGCCCGCGCGTCGGCACGCCGAGGCACAGCGGGGCGGTCGAGCGGTCGACCATGGCGCCCACGCCGAGGATGCGGGCGCCGTACGCCTGGGCGAGGGCGACGACCTCGCCGTTGGAGCGTCCCGTCGTGAGCACGTCGACGACGACGAGGGCGCGCTCGCCGCGCTCGAGCTTGAAGTCGCGGCGGAAGGCCATGGCGCCGTTGACGCGCTCGGTGAAGATGGCGCGGCACTTCTTGGCGCGCGCGACCTCCTGGCCGAGGACGACGGAGCTCATGCCGGTCGAGATCACGACGTCGACCGGGGCGGCGAACTTGGCGGCGAGGGCCTTGGCGACCTTCTGCGCGACGTGCGGGTACTGCAGGACGAGCGCCGTCTGCAGGTACACCGGGGTGTGCAGGCCGGAGGCCAGGCGGAAGTGCCCGCTGACCACGGCGCCGTGCTCCTGCAGCAGCCCGAGGACGTC